>CAZQDF010000029.1:0-10574 GCA_964592065.1 uncultured Dehalococcoidales bacterium
CTTTAGCGATAATTTCCAGGCTATCTATTCCGCAGTCGGAGCCTAAAGCAGCTATTGTTTCATACTCCGGGCCTCCATAGCGAGGGTCAACTACGTAAGGCTTATCCACCTTCACTTCTCGTTTGCACTGAACAGGGCAGGCAAAACAACTTCTCCTCCCTACCAGGATAGTGTCTTTCATAGCTTGGCCACTTATTTTGTCAACTCCATCGAAAGAGCCCTCCTGGAAATTCCGTGCTGGCAAGCCCCCGTGGTCATTCAGTACTGGGATAAGCCCAGATGTGCCAAAGTCATGCATTCTCTTGTTGGCTATTGGGGTGTTATCCCTAACCCATCGAGCGATAGCAGCCACAGTCTGGGGGTTGGCTAGGGAAGGGCGTTGGTGGCCCCTGCAGGCCACTGCCTTGAGGTTCTTGGAACCCATAACCGCACCCATGCCGGTCCTGCCGGCGAAAGCGTCTAAATCATTTACTACACAAGCGAAACGAACCAGGTTTTCCCCAGCGGGCCCAATCTGAGCTACCTTTATTCCCGAGTCACCTAGCTCTTCACGGATGGCATTCTGGCACTCCAACGTCTTTAGACCCCAGAGATGGACAGCATCCTTGATCTGGGCTTCTCCATCCCGGATAAAAATATAGACAGGTTTTTCTGCTTTACCCTCCACGATTATGGCATCGAAACCAGCCATTTTAAGCTCAGTTCCCCAATAGCCTCCAGCTTCAGCTTCACCAAATCCTCCGGTAAGAGGCGATTTGCTGCCCACGCTATGGCGACCGCAGCCTCCCACCGGAACTCCTGTTAAGGGACCTGTTGCGAAGATAAGCTTGTTGTCGGGGCCGAGAGGCTCAACTCCTCGTGGGAGTTCTCGGAGTAAAAAATAGCCTACAAAGCCCTCACCACCAAAATACTGCCGATAAAAATTCTCAGGAAGTTCCTCAGTTGCCAAGCTCTTCGAGGAGAGGTCAACCCTTAAAATCTTACCGTTATACCCATATGGCATATCTAACCTCCTAGTATCTACCTAAAATGCAGTGACTCGCAGTGAGAAACTGTCGGCGGATTTGTTTTGGGAAGTATAACTAATAAGGTGGTAAAAGACAATGAGATGTACTCGTTCAGGTGATTGGTGATACGTTATCTCATTGCTTGTCATTGCGAGGAGCGTGAGCGGTTGCGAGGCACAGCTGAAGCAAACTGGAAGGGATTCCTCGCTAGCCTGTTCGCGGAGTTTATCTTGGTGAGCCGAAGCTCTGAGTCCTGACGGTAGGAAGGAACCGAAGAGGAGATTCTTTGGTCGCTGTCCCTTCGCTATGCTCAGGGCTTCGGCTCCCTCAGAATGACAGGAAGCGAAGGGCTTAGAGCTTCGACTCGGAACAAGTTCCGCAATCGATGGGATTGCCACGCCTTCGGCTCGCAATGACACGTCCCCTGCCAAATAAAGGGAGGGGGTGGAGAGGGTCTCCTTTCTCACCGTCCCAAAACGCTTTGATATGTCACTCACCTATCCGGCCTAATTCACGAGAGGAAACCTACCAGAGATTGGACAGATAGCCCAAGTGTATATTTTTATTTTCGGATACATGTGAACCATACTCCTATTCCAAGAGGTCAGAACTACATGATAGAATAGAGGCAGGTCTCAATGAGTATTCGTGAAGTCTGGTATGCTTATATGCTCATAAAGGCTATAGCAAGCAGCAAAGTTAGGGCGCTAGTGTGTGGAAAAAAATCTCAGGAGAATTCCAGATGCTGAGAAAATCTGATATGACAAAGAGTACAATGTGGAGGGGAAATTATATGCGGTTAGTGATAATAGCTTTGATATTGGCTACAATGGTAATTTTATTCCCAGGATGTAGTGGGCATACGTATACCCAGACTATCGAAATTACTGCTGAACCTTTGAATGTGAGTGGCCTCCACACAAAAGTCGAGTACTATCGAGATGCTGAGCTGGTAGAATCTCTACACTTTCTTGATGGGAACGGTGATGGCATTATTGATGGGAAATCAGGTCCCACAGATAAGGGGCACTGGCCCAAGGGTTGGGAGTGGTTTGATGACCTGTATAAAGATGTTACCGTAGGGCACTCTACGATAACGGTAACAGGCGAGAAGGTAAAATTACAAGACGGCATCTCCTACGAATTTCTGGTTGGAGAGTACGAGTGCGAACGAGTTGGATGAAATAAAATAACAGAGCCTTTTTGGGGGAGTGCGCCTAATGTCATGTTGCAAACTCAACATTGCGTCGATTTATTAGCTCACGTTATGATTCAGGAGGCAGGCATACCGCTTAAAAGTCGTTTTCTAACCTGAGGGGTGACTTGCCATTGACCTAAGTACTATTGACATGGATTCATTTATGTGACAATAATACAAAAAATTTGGAACGAGGAGGGAGTATTCCATGGCAACAGCTTATTGTATGAAGTGCAGAAAAAAGGTAGAGATAAAGAATCCTAAGCAAATTACACTCAAGAATTCCAGGCCAGCGGTACAGGGTGTCTGTCCTGCTTGTGGCACAAAGGTATTTAGGATAGGGAAGGCCTAGATATTTAGAATTACTTGCCAAAGGTATCTAGCTCAGCTACTCGTCAGGCAAGAGTGTAGTTTGTAAGAATTATAGCTGCTAGGGTTGCTTGCGTTGCTGGCTAGCTTGCTATCAAAGCTGCGCTTGTCAGTGACCGAAGCGCTGGGATTGATCATCCCTGACAAGAGTGGCTCTCTGCCAGCATCCCTATTAGAATGATTAGGGCAATTAGCTTTTCATTGCCTCTACCCAGCCGAGTTGCAGATTGCTTTTTACCTGATTGTACCTTCAAGTGACCTCAAATGGAGCCTATGTACTCGCTCAGGTGATTAGTAGTACATAGTTCCATTGCTTGTTATTGCGAGGTGCGTAAGCGGTTGCGAGGCATAGCCGAAGCAAACTGGAGAGGGTCTCCTTTCTCACCGTCCCAAAACGCTTCGAGATGTCACCCATCTATCTGAACTAGATGAGCCTACACTACTTGAACAAGCCTATTTCATTCTCCGATTGTATCCTATGATTGGTCTTCCAGCGTCTTAGCTTTATGTTCACAGTAAATTACGGTGCCCCAGAACTCAATCCCTAAGTGGAGAGGCGGCATGTCTAGAGCCCCGACGAAGGAACCTTAATTAAACTACTTATAAGCAAAGCCGGTCCAATGATGCCATCAATGCTCCCAATCACGTCATTTTGTGCTGTTAGACATCCATAGTGGGCACTGTTCCATCTAGGTTATCGCCATCAGGGGGCATTTCAGTTATTCTTCCCTTGTGGTTCCGTCTCCGTCCGTTACTACCCTGAAGTCAAATCAGATGCGCTTTACAGAGCAACTGAAGCATAGTACAATTCACCTAATCTGGTAAGGGAGGTTATAAAATGTCTCAGAAAGAAGTCTTGAGCCTGTCACAAGCTCGTGCAGCTATTGAAGCAGCTCTTTTGGAGGCTTCCAAAGAACAGGGCCGTCCCATGGCGGTTGCGGTTGTAGACGAGTGGGGTGACCTTGTTTATTTTGGTCGAATGGACGGGGCTTATCCTCTTTTTGTGCACATGGCCATAATCAAGGCTTATACTGCGTCGCGCATGTTGAGGGATACAGCCGCCTTCGCAGAGCGCGACCATGAGTTGGGTAGAGAACTTGCAACATGGGGGGACGATAGGCTTACGTACATAAGAGGAGGCCAATGCATAGTCAAGCCTGGCGAAGGTTTCATTCCCGGTAATCCAAATAAAGGTACCGTGATTGGTGGCATTGGAGCAAGTGGACGTGCACCGGAAGAAGATGAGATGATAGCTTTAGCAGGCCTAAAAGCAATAAAATTCTGAATCTGGTTTCAAATTTCTGGGCTTTAAGCTGTCCTAAGAATCATGTATAGTTAGGTTTTTCTGATTTTTCACGCTCGCCTATGTGCAGTATGACGGAAAGACCAAGAGGAATGATGACTATTGAGGAATGCCACCGCTGCCTCAGCTAACTAGTGATTAACGAATTAGCCACTGAAGACCCAGAAATAAGTGCGAAGGCTTATCTCCATGCCTAACCATGGCCCGGAGCAACCTTCTAATTTTCCTTGTTCTCTCTCAAAAACTCCTCAGCAATGTGCACGGCCTCATTAGCCGATATGTCTAGGGGCTCCTCGTACTTAACCTCGATAAAGTCCTTTTCCAGCTGCTCAATATAAGCCCGGAACTCGGGGTTATGGCTGGCCATGAACCCGAGTTTTGCCTCAAGCTCCTCAACCTCTCTATCAAGGTCTGAAACATCTAGGTTGAGATGTAGCAAATCGTTCAGCCTTCTTACCGCCGCTCTTATCGCCTTAGGATTACGCGAGATGATGACATTGAACTCTGGATAGTAGTTTACTGCAACGGTGACGCACACCATTTGAACTCCCTTTTTCTGGCAGGTGTAGAGTAACGCCGTGCCCCATCTACCTGGCCCCTCATAACTGAGGGGCTGCATGCTGTATTTCTGCATCTCTTCTTTGAGCTGGTCAGAACTGCAGAGGCAAGAAACCCGGGGTTCCTTGGTGTACGGGATCTTGTCTAGCACACCACCTAGGAGGTAGATTCTAGAAACAGCGAACTCCTCAACTACTCCTAAGATAGCGTCTGAGTATTCCTCCCAGTTTAAATTTGGTTCTGTGCCCAGGAAGAGAATCAAATCATTATCTGCATTAGGATTGACCCAGTAGAAGAACTGGTTTTGGGGAAAGTGGTGCTCTTTAAGAACGCCGTCCTCGATTTTTATTTGGGGTCTTAGCGAAAGTTGGCCTGGCACCTGGAATATATGGAATTTATCTATGGGTATCTCGGCGAATCTCTTCGCCTCCAGTTTACTTACCAGGTATCGGGCGCTTCCTGTGGCAGACTCCCCTCCATCAACCCATCCACTGATGCCACAAACCATGTAGGGGTGTCTTAACGCCGGCTTTTCTGTGATTATTACATTTCCTTGCCTGTCCATCTTAGCTCTCCATCGAGTTTCTTAGCCCACCAACTTGTATTCCGTCTCTATTAAAATTATAAGCCCTGTATCTTATAGTTGTCTAGGCTGCGGGCTGTGCCACAATTACCCATGATGAAGGTTTTTGATATCTTCAGAGCCGTAGTTCATCTACCGAGAACTAGGGAAAACATTGATTGTTAACTCTGCTATCTATTGGAGGGTTAAAGTTCCTCTTCCAAAAGCTATGACTTATTCTTTCAAATGCTAGAAAGGGGGGCCTGACAGTTGGAGTCGGGAATTGCTCATTAGCCTTAGCGAAGGACCTTTATGGCAAATTCTCTTCTTTCCTGCTTTAATTAGCTCAGTAGTAAGGGAATTTTGAGTTGAGGTGATCTATGGATAAAAGGCAAGCATATCTTGGTTTCCACCATTCAGAAAGGCTAAAGTCAAATTTATTCTTAATATCAGGTGCTTTAGACAGACTAACCACGCTGAAATCAGAAAGGTTAGAAGGGGGCGAAGAAGTAACCAAGGGGGTGTTCGATGCAATGAGAAATGAACTTAATATGGCGAGGCAATATTTTGCACCAGCAGAGATAAATTCAATAGAGAGTGAGCTATTTGAGGTAAGGGCTGGAGTCGAGCTTCACGATTATGCCAAAGCGAGAGGGCATTTAGCCAAAACCTTTTCCCATGTCACTACTCTTGGCGACAAGCATATCAGGGTTTTAATAGATGAAAACCTGGTCTGAATAGGCGTGTATGTTTAAACGCACATGATATATTGGTCTATAACAGCTCTGAAGAGTGGAAGCTGTAAACGCTACTTTACCTGTCAATCCTGTGAGCAGATTCTGCTCCTCCTCGTCTCATGAAGCTAAAGACAGATATCTTCTCCGGAGCAACAAGCAGAGGCTTTATCTTGTTCAGGGGCTCCCGACGCTCCGAGCTGCTATGCCAGACTTTCCAGAAGTCAGCATTGACCCAGGTGCTGATGACCAGCCAGAACGAGGGGTCGTCTATTGACTGGAGCGTCTCTCCAGAGACGTAACCGTGCTGCCGCATTGCTGTCGTCCTCAAGTCTACTAACAAACTCTCCATCTCCGCTTCCTTGTTCGGCTGGCAATGTCTTTCTATGATAACCCTTATCACTTTTCTACCTCCTTTCTTTTTCGACTGAAAATCAGACCAAGGCGAACATTCCATGGCGTTGTAGCCCATGGGCTGCTGTATGGAGTAAGAGTTTCCTATCTGGCGTAAGAAGCATTACCGAGCATCCCTTGGCCTCCAAAGCTTCAGCTGCCCTCTCAACTATGCTGCGAAGCACACTCTCAGGAGTACGAGCTGAATTTACTGTGGCCGCTATTTCGTAGAGGCTATGATAGTACCTTTGTTCCCGCTCTTCCACGACATCACTCCTTTAATTGGTACTTTGTTTTTATTATATACGAAAGCGAAGCAAAAATCAAGGCAGTGTACTCGTTCAGGTGATTGGTGACACATGCTCTCCTTATCTGTCATTGCGAGGTACAAAGTACCGAAGCACTCTCAAATGAATAAGGAAATTGCCTTACAGAGCCTGCTCTGAGTGATATGGGATTGCCACGCCTTGGTTGCCACGCTTCGCTCGCAACCTTGGCTCACCGCAATGACACGCTCCCTGCCAAGCAAGGGGAGGTGATGGGTGGGTCTCCCTTTGTTTAGCCCCCTGCCAAGTAAGGAGAGGTGATGAGAGGGTCTCCTTTTTCACCGGCCCCAAAGTGCTTTGAAGTGTCCTCCCTCTATCTGAACGAGGTCACGCTGCGGGCTGTGCCACAATTACCCATGATGAAGGTTTCTGATACCTTCAGAGCCGTAGTTCATCTACCGAGAATTAAGGAAAACATTGATTGTTAACTCTGCTATCTAGTGGAGGGTTAGAGTTCCTCTTCTAAAAGCTATGACTTATTCCTCCAAAAACTGAGGGATATCAAGGTTTTAACTCAGCGTTCAACGTCGATTTAGAGCAGGTATAAACTAGTAAAAGGAATCCTAGGCTTATTTGACTATAACCCGAATCAAGATATCCCCGGGCAAGCCGTCGGTTATCTGGCGGGCATTACTTAGTTTCACTACACTACCAGTCCTTACTCTCGCAGGAATGTTCACCTCCACCCTCTTCCCCTTTCTGCTTAATACCTTCCTGGTTCCTTGCAAAGCCTCCCCCTGGCTGATTGTAAGCTCGTAGCGAACATCTAGGCGCTGGGGTCTTTGAGCTTGACCAAATATCTCTTCTAGATTGACCTCTTCTCCCGGCCAAATGTGAACCCTTCTGCCCCCGCGTCTACCAAAGTTTCTGAAAGAGAATGACGAGCTTCTACCTTGCAAGAAATCACCGAATATATTGTCAAGGAAATCGAAGCCCAGGCCAGCCCCGCCGAAGTCTTTCATCATATCCCCAAAGGTAGTCCTGGTAAAAGGACTGCCAAAGATGTCACCGATGTTGCCCACTGTGCCAAATCGGTCGTACTGTCTTCTTTTCTCGGGGTCGCCAAGGGCTCCGTAGGCTTCATTTATCTCTTTGAATTTGTCATTGGCCCATGGTTCCTTGCCTGGGTTGCGGTCTGGATGATATTGCATAGCCAGCTTTCTATAGGCCTTCTTAATTTCTTCATCCGAGGCATTCCTCGGCACACCTAAAATCTGGTAGTAATCCTTAGCCATCGTAACTCTTAAATCCTAATTTATAAGCTCTCAACGAATTCAAAATTCTCATGTTTTTGTCATTGGAGTTTTGGGCCCTGATATTGTTTAGCATTTCGTATTTAGTGCTTAGGATTTTTCTTGTTCCTGTGCCATTCGTTTGAGTTCATAAAGCTTGGTAATGGCTTCCAGTGGGGACATGGAATCAACGTCAATCTTGGCGATCTCTTCAGCTAGCGAGGAATCTTTGGGGAAGAGGGGGAACTGCGGAGCTTGTGCTTTTCGTTGAGGAATTTTGCCTTTTTTGGCGGCATGGCTTTCCAGCTCAGCCAGAACTTCCTGAGCTCGAACAATTACCGATTTCGGTAGGCCAGCTAGCTGAGCCACATGGATGCCATAGCTTCTATCAGTACCTCCAGGAATAATTTTATGCAAAAAGATAACCTTGTCCCCTTCCTCAGCCACGGCCACATTAAAATTCTTAACCTTAGGCAGGGTGCTCGCTAAGTCCACCAATTCATGGTAGTGAGTCGCAAAAAGGGTCTTTGCCCCGAGCTTGGGGTGATTGTGGATAAATTCGGCTACCGCCCAGGCAATGGAAAGTCCATCATAGGTGGAGGTGCCTCGCCCTATCTCATCTAAAATAAGGAGAGAACGGGGAGTGGCGTTATTCACGATATTTGCAGTCTCGGTCATTTCTACCATAAAAGTAGACTGCCCTGCAGCTAAGTCCTCCTGAGCACCAATCCGGGTAAAGATGCGGTCAACAATGCCGATATTGGCTGCATCGGCGGGGATAAAGCCGCCAATCTGAGCCAGGAGAACAATCAAGGCTACCTGCCTGAGATAGGTAGATTTCCCTGACATATTGGGGCCGGTGAGTATGACAAGTTGATTGTCCTTATTACATAAATGAGTATCGTTAGGGACGAAATTATCGGCGCCTATGCTCCTTTCCACTACTGGGTGGCGCCCCTCTTTGATGTCTATGACATCCTCGGTAGTCAGTTTTGGCCTAACATAGCTGTGCCGTACTGCTACTTCAGCCAGGCTGGAAAGAGCGTCAATGTGAGCGATGGCTCTGGCGGTAGCCAGAATTTGCTCACCAGCAGCGATTATCTGCTGACAGACCTGCCGGAAAATGCTAGCTTCTAATTCAGCAATCTTCTCCTGGGCATTCAGAATCAGCGATTCATATTCTTTGAGTTCAGGAGTGAAGAATCTTTCTGCCTCTGATAAGGTCTGCTTGCGAATATAATCTTGGGGAACTAGGCTGAGATTAGCCCGAGATACCTCAATATAATAGCCAAATACACGGTTGTAGCCCACTTTTAAGGATTTAATCCCTGTGCGCTGCCTCTCCCTCTGCTCCAAGCCAGCCAGATATTGCTTGGCCTCCTTTGATTTATGACGAAGCTCGTCTAACTCAGATGAGAAGCCCTCCCTTATCACATTACCATGCTCCAAATCTCCCGGCTCATCGGCAATGGCCTTACTAACCAACTCCACGGTGTCAGGGCAGGGTTTCAATTTGGCTGGTAACCAGTCAATGGAGCCCTCGGCTTCCATCGTGCTTTTGAGCTCAGGTATTTTCTCTAGGCTGTCGCCAAGCGTTATCAACTCTCTGGGCATAACTTTGCCACCTCTTACCCGATTGACCAGCCTCTCCAAATCAGCGATATCTGCTAAGAGAGACATAACCTTTTGGCGAGCCAGATTATTTTGATGAAACCAGACAACCGCTTCCTGCCGCTGATTCAACTCAGTAATATCAAGAAGAGGATGAGATAACCAATTTTTGATTAGCCTGCCACCCATAGCGGTCTTGGTTAAGTCAATAATGGAGAGAAGCGAATTGCCGCTTTCTCCCCATCTGCCACCTTGAAAAAGCTCCAGATTGCGTTGGGTCTGCCCATCGAGAGTCATAAAGGAGTCCGTAGAGTAGGTAGCCAGCCTGGTTAGCTGAGACAGAGCTTCTTTTTGGGTCTCTTTGACATAATGAAGTAGCGCCGCCGCGGCTGTTATAGCCAGGGGCAAGTGGGCACAGCCATAGCCTTCCAGAGTAGATACTTCAAAATGTTGTAATAGAATTTCCTGAGCCACCTCCAGATCGAACCAGTAATCATCAAGCCGGGTTATGGTGGCGGATAGTGGTTCTGGCGCTTCAGCAGCCTCAGCAATAAGAAGCTCACTTGGCTGAAGGCGTTCCAGTTCAGGGGGAACCCTGTTAGCCGGAAGTTGAGTGGTGGCAAATTCGCTCGTCGTTATGTCAACATAGGCAATTCCTGCCTCTTCCCCTTCAACAATCAGGCTAGCCAGGTAGTTATTGCTTTTGCTCTCCAGCAGATTAGGCTCAACCACCGTCCCCGGGGTCACCACGCGAATGACATCTCTTTCCACCAACCCTTTGCCTGGAGGAGTAAGCTGCTCACAAATAGCCACCTTATGGCCTCGGTTAATGAGCTTAGCCAGGTAGTTATCCAGGGCATGATAAGGTATTCCCGCCATGGGTACTTTATGTCCCTTGCCCATCTCTCTCCCAGTTAAGACAATGTCTAACTCTCGAGAAGCGACCTTGGCATCCTCATCAAAGGTCTCGTAGAAATCGCCCAGCCGGAAGAAAACTATTGCCTCAGGATACCTCTGCTTAACCCTGAGATACTGTCGCCTGAGTGGTGTTACCGCCATTTAAGGGTATTTTACTAGCTATTGAAGAACATATAAAGTGAGAGTCTAAAATCCTACCTGCCATTCTGAGCAAGGCGAAGAATCTCATAGTGCCTAGGACAGTCTCCTCGGAGAATCTAGACCCTTCGCTAGCGCTCAGGGTGACAAATAAACGCCCCATATAAGGGCTGCGGAGGCTGAGATACATGGGTAACACTCGCGGTATGATTAGTAATGATACTA
>CAZQDF010000030.1:0-10546 GCA_964592065.1 uncultured Dehalococcoidales bacterium
TCTCTTGCCTATCTTTCTCCCGTAGAGTATATTGAAAAAGAACTTGCTAAAATCCATAGTCCAGTGTTACCTATGTGGTCAGCCAGCACAAGGGCTTCAACAAAAACAGCCAGAGGACTATAATGATGGTGGAGTGTAGGGACTTGAAGACTAATTCCCTTTAATGTAGGAGAGAAGAGGGATTTCGCATATACTAAAATTAAGTAATGCAACAGTTTTAGTAATAAGTTGATATGCAATGACTAACCATGAAGCGAGTTTCAAAACTGAACAAGAACTTCAGGAAGCAGTATTACAAGAAAAGGCAAAGGGGACCCCTGACTTAGAAATCGGTCAGAGATATGGAGTCACATTTAGATATATTGAAAAACTTATTACCAAATCACAAGGGGTCAATGTTTGTGCGTTAGGCGTTCCTAAAAAGCTAAAGTCTATCCACCCTAAAGGCTTTAGGGAGGAACAGAATACCGTCTGGAGTTTTAAAAACCGCGGTAATTGGGCAACCCACAGTGGAGAATACAGAGGGAACTGGTCACCCTGCATACCAAGAAACGTTATCCTGAAATATTCTAAACCCGGGGAGACTGTTCTGGACTATTTCTGTGGTGCCGGGACAACCGCTGTAGAATGTAAGCTTTTAGGAAGAAAATGTATAGCTTTTGATGTCAACGATAAAGCAATTGAACTGGCAAAAGCGAACGTAACTTTCGATATAGAGTCACAACAATTAGCATTTGTTGACGATAAAAGCCATCTCCAGGTCTATGAACCCGAACTCTTTGTCGGCGACGCCAGAGATTTATCATCCCTGCCAGGTGATTCTGTAGACTTAATCTGTGCTCATCCACCCTACGCAAATATTATTCATTATACTGATTCTCAAGAAGGCGATTTATCATTTTGTGACATTGATGAGTTCTTAAAGGAAATGACCAAGGTTGCCAAGGAAAGCTTTAGAGTACTGAAGCCAGGAAGACAATGCGCCATCTTGATAGGAGATATGCGGAGGAAGAAACATGTGATTCCTCTAGGCTTTAAGCTCATGGATGTTTTCCTGGATGCAGGCTTTAAACTAAGAGAGCTCGTCATTAAGCGGCAGCATAACTGTAAGACCACAGGGTTTTGGTATGAGGTGAGTTGATAATGGCGTACTTTCTAGTCTCGGTCTCTAATAGAACAAACCTGGACTTATGCGTGAAGCATGCTCTTGCAGGTTTTACTAATAGCATAAATGGGCTATGGACATTCGGAGAAATTCAAGAGGGTGATTATGTCTCATTCTTATATGGGGCGAGGGTATCTAATTTGTACAAAGTTACGGAAAGGCGGGCTTTTAAAAATGCCGATAAATTACCACCTTGGCCATCGGTCACATTTAGAATGTCAGGCAAAACTTATTATTTCCCTTTCAGATTGTATCTGAAGCCAATCAGAGAATTAAATGAGCCTATGGTTAGGCCAGAGTTTGCCTATGTAGCTGAAAACTTATTACTAAGAGGGGGCTATAGGAAAACTCATTTTCAAGCAGATCAAACAACTCTCCATGCGGTCTCTCAGATGGGGGAGCTGTACACTAAACCAATCGATGAACTGAACCTTAGCGACTATGAAACTTTTTCGCCAAAACTTACATGGGCCAAAAGCTTAGTAAAAATACCAGAGACCTTTTATTTTCAGGAGTTGATACTACAATCTGTGATTCGACATTATCTGTCCGAAATTGGAAATTTACAGGATCTTTTTCATAAAGTGGGGCTCCATGATTTAAAGGCAAGTGATTTTGAAGTCCTTGGTGAAAAAGCATTACCAGAGGGACATGTTGACATGCTTATAAAAGATTCAAGGCCGATAGGCATATCAAGAAAAATTATCATTGAGGTTAAAACAGGCGCAGTAAATGGTAACGATGTTAAACAACTTAACAACTATAGGAACGAAACAGGAGATGAGTGCATAGCTGGAATTTTAAGAGGAAGGCAGTCCTCTACAAAGACTTTGCGAGAGGCAACCAATGAAAAAATTACAGTTTGTTCCTATTCTTTCGAAGATGTCTATAAGGATTCTGAAACTTCATTTGAAGAACTCATATCGAACCTTCATATAACTGTTCCTATGAGGGTACGAACATGAAATTACAAAGCAGTAGGGGCAGAACTTTACATGGGGATGTAGTGATTTTAGACACTTCAGAGATTGCGGATTACGCAGATTATGGGGGTATGCTATATGAACTCAAGAAATTGGGTATCGCAGATGGTGAAGCATATCAGATTGATAATGCTGGTGACTTACTTATGTATCGTTATGCTTATGAGAAGTGCAAAAACATGCTCAAGAAGTTTGAAATTAAAGCTGTGAGTCTATAGCATTTAGAGACAAGCAGGGGGATAACTATGGAAACTAGTATAACGATTAAGTGTTTATGTGGTAGGGAGGTAAACCTTAAGATGGTAGGCGGTCAGTACCAAAACACATATCAAGAAGAGTGTGAGTGTGGCCGCAAATGGTCATTGGAAGAGCAGTCAGAACTATTGGCAGAACTCGATAAAGAAAATTGACCACCAGTAATCCAAAAGGCAGTATTGAAGAGATTGAGATAATAGCATTGTTAGAAGAAATCGAAATCTCCGTTGAGGAAAAATTCCGTGGGTTAGTTGAGGAGGACTGGGCGAGGAAGATAGCTCAAACTGTCCTTGAGGCTGAAGGGGTGGCACATCCTTATGAGGTGAGCCTGGTTTTTACCGATTCCGAGACAGTGCAACAGCTTAATCGGGACTACCGGGATGTGGATGAGCCTACAGATGTGCTGGCGTTTCACATGCTTTCCCGGAAGGAGGGCGATTCCTCCTTCGCTCTGCCTCCCGACGGCATAACTCGCCTGGGAGAGGTAATCATCTCCTGTCCTCAAGCGGTGGAGCAGGCTAAAGAGCGGGCGCATCCCGTTGAAAAAGAGCTGGCGTTGCTGATTATCCATGGGATACTTCATCTTTTAGGCTATGACCACGAGCAGCCAGAAGAGGAAGTTAAGATGAGAGCCAGGGAAAAGGAGCTTCTAGAGGAGGTTACTTAGATTTGCCGAACTGGCTTGTCCAGCCAGATTAGCATATGTTCCCTGAGTTCCGTAGTGTAAATTTCAAGAACTATTCACTTTTAGAATCTTAATCAAATCTGTTTAACTCAGGCCCACCGGAAGAGCTACTGTTCAATGGCATTTTCGATGAGTTCGATATGTTTGACTTTAGCTTAAGATATAGACTTGATGAAAGATAAAGAGGTATCAGAACTCGCCATTTTTGCTCCACATTAATGGTGGCATTCATTGACCATGAGAGCTTTCTGGAGCAAATTGATAACTTGAATGTAATAGAAGTCGAACCAGGAGTAATCAGGCATTACCACATACATTTCAGGGAATGAGGCCAAGCGTCAAGACTGCCCATTAGCGCTATTTGAATATGTGCCCCATTCTTGATTATCTTGTACACGGAAGGTTTATCACCAGTAAATGGGAAATCTAGTGACAAGACAGGCCCTTCGATGGTAATATGGTATGGGTAGACAAATGGGTGGACAAGTGACTAGACAAGCCTGGACAGTAACTGAGGCAGCAAGGGCCCTTGGAATATCTGAGAAGACAGTCCGTCGCCACATCAAGTCGGGGCGGCTAAAAGCCAGGATGGAAGATGGTCAGTGGCTAATAGAGAGGGGAGGCAAAGGGAAAACAGAAGGTGGACATGGGGTAGACAGTGGACAGACAATGGGTAGACAGAGGGTGGACACCGGGGAAAGAGCGGGTAGACAAGCATCAAGTGCTGACCGTAGTACTTTACAGGCTACTATTGGACTGTTGAAGCAGCAGCTTGAGGAAAAAGACAGACAAATAGGGGAGCTTCACGTGCTTTTGCGTGAGGCTCAGGGACAAATACAAAAGATGCTGCCTATGCCGAGTAGACGACATTGGTGGAATCCTGGCACGTGGTTTCGATAGGGGTTATGGAGGGTGGTGGGTGACTTATGCCAGTTTCTGCTAAAACTTAGCGACATTGGAGTTTAGTTATTAAGTAGAGCTAGTAAATGAAGTGAGAGTCCTGCTCGATGGCGTTTTCGATGAGTTCGATACGTTTGGTCTTGCCCTTGTCATTGACTTCCAGGGCTACAACATCTATGCGCCATAGGGGAGGCAATTTTTGGTGAGTGTTAATGTAAGTTAAGGCTGCAGCAATTAGCTTCTCTTTCTTGCTTTGCGTTATCGATTCTTCGGGGCTGCCAAAGTCCAGGTTGCTCTTGGTGCGAACCTCAATAAAGACGAGATAAGCTCCTTGCTGGGCAATGATATCAATTTCCCCTTCACGACAGCGGAAATTTGTCTCGCGAATTCGATAGCCCCGTTTTTTCAGGAACTTCCGGGCTAATTGCTCACCTAGTTTACCAATCTCCTGGCGATTCATTTGATTTGAGATTGCTTCGCCGCTCCACTCCTCGCAATGATAGAGGGGAAGGGGCTCGCGATGGTAAGGGAAACAGGCTTGTGATGTCAGTTCTAATGGGGGCGAATGATAGACGGTGGATTTGCGAGGGCCCCAGTTGTCGAAGACGATAAATATGTTCCCTTGTTCCATAACCCTTATGTTTAGCCAATCCATAATCAGGATAAACCCTGCCAAGCTCTTCCATGATATGGTCTCTGGTGACTTTGGCCACGATGGAAGCGCAGGCGATGGAAAGACATAGCTTGTCACCTCTAGTTATCCCTCTTTGAGGGGTGGGGCACCGGGGCAAAGTTAGCCTATCAATAAGGAGGAATTGTGGTTGTTGTGGCAGCTTTTCCACAGCTTGCATCATAGCTAGTTTAGTTGCCTCGAGGATGTTGATGGAATCAATTACTTCGGGGGCAATGATGCCAGTGCCCACAGCCAGAGCATCCTTTTGAATGAAGTCAAAAAGGAATTCGCGCTTCTTAGGGCTTAACTCCTTGCTATCCCGAACCAATTTAAGCCAGTTGGGATAATTATGGCGGGGCAGGATGACAGCGCCAGCGACTACCGGACCAGCAAGAGCTCCTCGTCCGGCCTCGTCAATGCCAGCGATGAGGTCATAGCCTTGTGATTTAAGTTTATCTTCCTGTGCCAGGTTTGGTGGCTGTGACATACCCCTCCCTTTCACTATCTAGAGCTATTATCTGAGAGCTTTCAATAATACCACCACCCAACACCTCATTGCCCTTGTAGAATACGATGGCTTGACCCGGGGTGACCGCCTTCTGTGGCTGTGTAAAGCAGACGTCATAGGTTGCTTTCCCTTGACGGAGCTTGTCCTGAGCCAGATTCTTCGGCTGCTTCTCTCCCTCGGAATGACGATGAGCGAAGGGTTCAGGGTCGCGTTGGGGGGTGGGGGATAGCGTGGCTTCTGCTGCCTTTGATTTGTAACGTATTTTAGCAGTAACGCTGATTGGCTCAGTTGGTGGGTTACCGGTTACCCAGCTTGGTGATTTGGTGGTAACTTTGCGACTGTAGAGCTCGTTTTCCTCACCAATAACAACCCTATCGTGTTCCGGCTCTATTCTTATGACATAGAGAGGCCTGCCTGATGCCAGTCCCAAACCGTGCCTTTGCCCGGTGGTGTAAAAGGCTATTCCTTGGTGGTGGCCTAGTTGCTTCCCTCGGTCATCTATAATATCTCCTGGCTTAGGCAAGAAACGCTGAGCAAGAAATGCGCGGTAATTCTTCGGGGAGATAAAGCAAATATCCTGGCTAGCCCTGGTGGTTATAGGCAGTCCACCCTGTTTTGCCATCTGGTGAATTTCAGCTTTGGTATGGTCGCATATGGGGAAAAGAATGCGCCTGAGTTGTTCCTGAGTTAAGGTGTAGAGGAAGTAAGATTGGTCTTTGCTTATATCCTTTGCTTTAAGCAGGCGATAGCCATCGCCTGAATGCTCAATTCTGGCATAATGACCTGTGGCGAGGTAATCAGCACCTAGAGAGAGTGCCTTATCTAATAGAACCCCGAACTTTATATGCTGATTACAGGTGATACAGGGGTTGGGAGTTCGCCCCTGGTTGTATTCCTGGCAAAAATGGTCTACTACATAACGCTCGAATTCCTTTTGTAACTCTATTATGTGAAAGGGGATGTTCAGGATGCGGCAAATACCTTCAGCTTGTTGTTGGGGTGGGTCTGAACTTGAGGAGTTCCACAAATGTGCATACACGCCCCTAACTTCATAGCCGGCTTCTTTGAGCAACAAAGCAGCCACAGAGGAATCCACCCCTCCACTCAGTGCTACAGCTACTCTTCCTTTAGTCATAGATGCTGTATAAGTATATCGCACAAGGGAGAGTGTAGCGAGATTGTATGCTCGTCCATATGATCAGCGACACATAATTTCTTCCCCTGGCACTGTCGTGCCTGGCAATGACGGGAGGAGGGTAGATTGGCACGCGTTTGTTAATCACCCTCACCTTAATCCTCTCCCGTCAAGGGAGAGGAGATTCGGTGCGTAATGATGAGGGGCGAGGTAACAACCGACTGACCTGTTCCCAAATAATTTCGGCGATTCTCCTCTTGGGTAGAGAAGCGTCTATTACCAGCCAGTGGTCAGGGTCAGTTGCTGCTGTCTTGAGATATCCTTCTCTCACACGGCGATGGAACGATAAATCCTCTAGCTCAAAACGGTCCTTTAAGCTACGTTTTCGTGCTAATGCCTGCTCAGGGGGAGTGTCCAAAAGGATGGTGAGGTCTGGCTTAAGATTCTGTGTGGCTAGATTATTAATTGTCTCTATAACAGTTGAATCGAGTCCCCGCCCATAGCCCTGATAGGCGAGAGTGGAATGAGCAAAGCGGTCGCAGACAACCACCCTGCCTTCCGCCAAAGCGGGATGGATTACCTCGGCTAGCAATTGACCGCGGCAAGCAGCAAAAAGGAACAATTCAGCTTGAGGCGAAATGCGGCTACCTTGTCTTTTTTTAAGTAGTCTCCTTATCTCATTGCCTAGAGCTGTACCTCCAGGCTCGTGGGTTAATATGGCTGGGACGTTTTCTTGGTATAGCTTTCTCCACAGGATTCCGGCCTGGGTGCTCTTGCCGCAACCCTCACCACCTTCGAATGTGATAAATAGCCTCAAAGATTATCTCAATTCTAATTATTAGCTACTATTTTCTCTTATCGGCGGGCTTCGTGCGCTGGTTATTGTGAACGAAGCCATGATGCTTAGCTAGCAGCTGTTGCAAATGATGAACATAGGCTGGTTGTGTTTCAATAATAGGGTAAAGAGTGTCCAGGCATTGCCTCATTTGAGTGACATTATTGCTCTTGAGGGCAAAAACCGGTATGCCTAGCGCTTCAGCATCCCTTATTTTCTGTGGTTTGCGGCGGTAATAACTTCGTGTAGTAAGAAAAATATCAGCTTGCTTCAGGTTGGCGGCGATTCTTAAGTCTCTTTGCTTTTCCTTAGCAATTTGTTCTAATCGGGAACGGTTAGTGCCGAAGAGATAGAACTGCAATGGTCTTGCCAGTTGGTTCGCCTCGTTGAGGGCAAGTCTTTGATTGTGCTCCAGCAAGGGGGTTGGCATTATCTCCTCCCTTTTTACCTCTCCACTTTCGTCTATGCAGCGAACCTCTGTTTGGACAGGTCGCTGGTGCAAGGTGGCATCTATAGCGTCAATTACATTGGGGTGAATGGTTACTTTATAATAATCTACGATTTCAACCACGACGTCGAAGGTAGGCGGTGCCTTGCGCTCTAAAACGGATTTTTGTGTGTGGCGCCGCCTTGCTTCCTCATCACCCAGGGTAACCGTCTGGACGCCACCGATGAGGTCGGCCAGGGTAGGATTCATTATCAAGTTTTCTAGAGTGTTCCCATGCGCTGTACCTACCAACTGCACTCCGCGCTCAGCGATAGTTCGAGCTGCTTGGGCTTCGAGTTCGGTGCCTATTTCATCGATGATAATAACCTCGGGCATGTGATTTTCTACAGCTTCAATCATTACCGCATGCTGTCTGGCGGGAGCACTTACTTGCATGCGCCGTGCATGTCCAATGGCAGGATGGGGAATGTCACCATCGCCAGCAATTTCATTGGAAGTGTCAATAACGATAACACGTTTTTTGCAGTCATCGGCTAGCACTCGGGCTACTTCCCTCAACATGGTTGTTTTGCCCACTCCTGGGCGTCCTAACAACAAAACGTTCTTGCCCAGTTCAATTAGGTCTTGAATCATCTTTACGGTGCCGAATACAGCTCTGCCCACACGGCAGGTCAAGCCAATTATCTGCCCGTTTCTATTGCGTATGGCTGAAATACGGTGAAGGGTGCGTTCAATTCCAGCGCGGTTATCCCCGCTGAACTGTCCAACATGGGACAGCACATGGTCAATATCGGACTGGTTTACCTCTTTAGAATTAAGGACTAGCTCTCGATGAGGAAAGCGAGCTTCAGGAAGGCGCCCTAAATCTAAGATTACCTCCAGTAGCTCACTACGGTCAGGCTGCTGGTAAAGTGGCTCATGGATAGGGGGTGGTAAAATATCAAGTAATGCGTCTAGCTCGTCAGTAATTACCTTTCGCATTCGGTAGCAATACCTATTTTCATCCTACCATCCTCTGGAGGCTAGCAATTCCTGCTGTGGTATAGCCTTTACATCCAGGCCAGGCATGGCAGTCCCTAAACCTTTGGATACCTCGGCGATGATGGTGGGGTCTTGATAATGGGTGGTGGCTTTAACAATAGCTTGAGCCATAGCTG
The DNA here is from genome assembly GCA_964592065.1 of uncultured Dehalococcoidales bacterium. Classification (GTDB taxonomy): domain Bacteria; phylum Chloroflexota; class Dehalococcoidia; order GIF9; family AB-539-J10; genus JAFGBN01. The sequence continues at coordinate 8,745 of CAZQDF010000030.1, forward strand.
CGGGGTTACTCGACTTAAAAATGCCTGAGCCGACAAACACCCCATCAGCACCCAGTTGCATCATTAAAGCGGCATCAGATGGAGTAGCTACACCGCCAGCGGCAAAATTTACCACGGATAGCTTTCCTGTGTTATGTACCTCCATTACTAATTCTAGAGGAGCACCAAGGGCTTTTGCCTCAGCTACTAGCTCTTCCTCAGGCAAGACCTGAAGCTTATGAATTTCATCCTGGACAGCCCGCATATGCCTCACGGCTTCAACGATATTGCCTGTCCCAGCTTCACCTTTGGTTCGAATCATAGCTGCCCCCTCAGCAATACGACGCAGCGCTTCGCCTAAATCACGACAGCCACAGACGAAGGGAATCTTAAAATCATGCTTCCAAACGTGATGGCTTTCATCAGCCGGGGTGAGCACTTCGGATTCATCAATGAAATCAACGCCCAATGCCTCCAGCACTTGAGCTTCGACAAAGTGCCCGATGCGGCATTTCGCCATTACTGGTATGCCCACTGCTTCCATTATGGCTGTAATTATGCTTGGGTCAGCCATACGGGCCACGCCACCAGTAGCACGAATATCCGCAGGCACTCGCTCCAATGCCATAACAGCGCAGGCGCCAGCATCCTGGGCAATTTTAGCCTGCTCTGGGCTGACCACGTCCATGATTACCCCACCCTTCAGCATCTGAGCCAATCCTGTCTTAACTTTCCACGTACCTTTTTGTGACATGTTTTCCTGCACTAGTCAAGTATAGAATAAATATAACAGAAAATCAAAACCTGCAACTCCAACTTGCCAATAATATCAGCAGAAAGTGGAGCTGAGGGGATTCGAACCCCTGACCTCCTCCGTGCAAGGGAGGCGCTCTCCCAATTGAGCTACAGCCCCAGGAATACCTGTAATATTCCGCATGGATATATTGTAGAGTCCCGCTCTAATTATAGCAACAACCTGCTCGAATGCTAAGCTTGTAGTCTGCCAGAGAGGCTTATCGGGCGCTAGTCCTTAAATTTCCTGAAGGCAAGCGTGGCATTAAATCCACCAAAACCGAAGGAGTTGGAAATAGCTGTGTTCACCTCTGCTTTCCTGGCTACATTGGGAACATAATCCAGGTCGCATTCGGGGTCTGGAGTATCATAATTTATGGTAGGTGGGATTATGCCGTTCCTTATGGTAAGGACAGTGAAAATAGCTTCCACTACACCTGCTGCCCCCAGCAAGTGCCCTGTCATAGATTTATTGGAACTTACAGGCACCTTTCTGCTGTGCTCCCCTAAGGCTGCCTTTATAGCCTTAGTCTCAGACGAATCGTTGAGAGGAGTGGATGTGCCGTGGGCATTGACATAGTCAACCTCATCTGGGGAGATACCGGCATCATTCAAAGCCAGTTTGATACACAATGCCTGATTTTCCCAGTCAGGCGCTGTTACGTGAAGGGCATCAATGTTGGAGCCATAGCCAAGAATCTCAGCATAGATTCTAGCCCCTCTTCTTATAGCTGACTCCATTTCTTCTAAAATAACAATTCCAGCACCATCCCCAATCACGAAGCCATCACGGTTTTTATCAAAGGGGCGGCTGGCCTTTTCTGGCTCATCATTTCTTCGGGATATGGCTCCTATTCTATCAAGACCAGCGATGCCTACGGGGATAATGTAGGCGTCGCTCCCTCCAGCAATTATAGCATCTGCCTCGCTATACTGAATAAGCCTGAAAGCATCACCAACAGCATGGTTTCCAGTGGCACAAGCGGTAACTACGCACTTGCTCGGCCCCTTGGCGCCGAAAACCATGGAGA
>CAZQDF010000031.1:0-10356 GCA_964592065.1 uncultured Dehalococcoidales bacterium
CGCCCATGACGCCAACACTCTTGACATCAGTAAGCACAGCAAAGCTTTGCCATAGTTGGCGATAAAGCTTAGCCTTTTTAATCTCGTTCATCACAACCCAATCAGCGGCTCGAAGTATCTCCAGCTTATCCTCAGTCACTTCACCAATGATGCGAATGGCTAATCCTGGTCCGGGGAATGGTTGTCGCCAAATCATGTCTTCCGGCAGCCCCAGAGCCAGTCCCACCTCCCGAACTTCATCCTTAAATAAATACCTTAGCGGCTCAATAAGAGTGAACCTCATTTTGGTTGGTAAGCCACCAACATTGTGGTGACTCTTTATCTTGGCCGCAGCTTTGGTTTGAGCAGAAGCACTTTCGATAACGTCAGGATAGAGAGTGCCCTGGGCTAGAAAATCAACCTTGCCTAATTTGGCTGCTTCCTCCTCAAAAACTTCGATAAATTCATTCCCTATCAGTTGCCGCTTTGCCTCTGGGTCTATTATCCCCTTAAGTTGCTCCAGGAATCTGTCAGTAGCATCCACATAAACTATATCCATCTTGAGGTTGCGTTTGAAGATAGTAAGCACCCTTTCTGGTTCCTCACGTCGCAATAAGCCATTATTGATAAAAAGGCAAGTTAACTTATTGCCAATAGCATGGGCAACAAGAGTAGCAGTTACTGCTGAATCAACGCCTCCAGAAAGGGCGCAGACGACTCTCCCATCGCCCACTTGCTCTCTGATTTTATCTACGCTCCCGGCTATGAAATTAGCTGATGTCCAGTTGCCCTGGCAGCCACATACTCGATATAGGAAGTTCTGGAATATAGCCTTTCCTTGTGGTGTATGACTTACTTCAGGGTGAAACTGTAGCCCAAAAAGACCACTATCGTTGCCTATAATGGCAAACGGCGAGCTTTCGGTATAAGCCAGAGCTTTAAAGCCAGGGGGCATTTGTATTATTTGGTCACCGTGACTCATCCATACAGGGAGGGAGGGAGAAAGACCAGCAAAAAGAGGGCAGTTTTCGCTGCTTATATGTAGGATAGTGTGACCATATTCATGTTTTGCTCCTGAGGCAACTTCACCCCCTAACTGATAGACCATAGCTTGCATCCCATAGCAAATGCCCATTACCGGCAGATGGCTCTCATAAATGTAAGATAAAGCCAAAGGAGCCCCAGAGTCATAAACGCTAGCTGGACTCCCTGAGAGGATAAAGCCTCGTGGGTTAAGAGAGGCTATTTTCTCCCAGGGAGTGTCATAAGGCACAAGTTCACAATAAACGTGGCATTCTCGTACACGTCTAGCAATGAGCATGCTATATTGAGAACCAAAATCAATCAACACTATGGTTTCACGTTTGCCTGATGGAGGCTTAAGCTCAACCACAGGTTGCTCGCCATGCAATTCCCTAGCGATCTCTAGATAGGCAGATACTTCAGCATCATCGCTAGCAGTAATTCGGTGGCTCTGCAGCTCGTTTTCCATGTTGGGATAACGTTATGATATAAGTTAGCTTACCATTCTGCTATACTAGCGTCAAGAAAAATGAATTCTCTACAAGAGCAGGTAGAAAATGGGATTAAAATTCTTAAACAGGGCGGGATAGTCGTTTTTCCTACTGATACAGTTTACGCTTTAGGAGCTGACGCTTTCAAGCCCAAGGCTGTGAAGAGAATTTATGAGGTAAAGAAGCGACCTAGGCAGCTAGCTTTCCCGCTGCTCATCGCTGATATGTCTCAATTAACTGCTGTGGCTGAACCGATATCAGGGATTGCATGGTTCCTGGCAAGGCATTTTTGGCCTGGCGGCTTGACCCTAGTTCTACCCAAGGCAGATTCATTACCTGCCTATCTTGCTAGAGAGTCCAGCATAGCAGTGCGCATTCCTGAGCATCCTGTTTGTCTGGCTCTTATTCGGCGTTTGGGAAATCCAATAATCGGAACCAGTGCTAATATCAGTGGCAAGCCAGCGACTTTAACTGCTGACGAAGCCAAACAGCAACTGAGAGACAAAGTTGATCTTATTGTTGATGGAGGCAGATGCCCTGGCGGCAGCGAATCGACCATAGTAGATGTTACAAGTGAAGTTCCTGTGGTTTTGCGCCAAGGCATTATACCAGCATACGAAATTGACAAAGCCTACAGGGAATACTTGGAGGGTAACTATTCACCCCGTTGTCATTCTGAGGGAGCACAGCGACCGAAGAATCTTGGAGACCCTTCGTGGAGCCTGTCCTGAGCGCCATGAGATTCTTCATTGCCCCTTCGCTCTGCTCAGGGCTTCAGTTCTCAGAATGACAGGAAGCGAAGGGCTCAGGGTGACGCGAGAGTGGCTGGAATACTTAGCTTGGAGGTAAATAGCAATGCGTATTACTCTAGGTTGTGACCATCGTGGCCTTGCTTTAAAGCAAGCAATCATGCCCCTTCTTCAAAATTTAGGTCATAGCTATCATGATTTTGGCTGTTATAGCGCTGACTCTGTGGATTATCCTGATATCGCTCAGAAAGTGGCAGAGGCAGTAGCTTCAGGCGACTTCGACCATGGCATTCTAGTATGTAGCACAGGGATAGGCATGAGCATAGCAGCTAATAAGATAAAGGGGATAAGAGCAGCTTTATGCCACGATACCTTTACCGCGCAGCGAGCTCGCCAACACAACGACGCTAATGTTCTATGCATTGGAGGACAAAATATAGAGGTTAACTCAGCTCTGGAAATTGTCAAGACCTACCTATCCACAGATTTTGAAGGTGGCAGGCATATCCCAAGATTAAATAAAGTAAAGGCTTTGGAAACAAAGAGCTAATAAATTCGCATCTCACTCCATTGTCATCAAAAATTGTCTCCGCTAGCTATCTTTTGAGCATAGATATATATATTCCCACTGGCGCAGACCTTGCTAGATAATGACAGCTTCCCCTGAACTATCGCTCACCGCGAGAAGCACAAGATATTTTCATGAGCATCGCTCTTCGATTTTTCCGCATTACATGAGTAAGAGCATCGCGCTTAAGTCCAGAAGCAGGCCATGACCAATGCTGAGATGGTCCTAGCCAATTTTGAATAGCTACCTGAATCGAGTGATTTGAAAACTTGCTGGCAACTTTTTTGTATTTAAATTAAATTGACGTTAGATAGGTATTATGCTATGTTACGCAACATAATTTATTTTCAGGAAGTGTGAAGCAATGAAAAGCGATGTTGTAAAGCGCGGAGTTGAGCGGGCACCTCACAGGTCGCTGTTGCGCGCTGTAGGTTGTGGCTCGGACGATTGGGATAAACCTTTTATTGGGGTGATTAGTAGCTTTAGCGAAATTGTTCCCGGGCATATTCACTTGCAATCTATTGCTCAAGCTGTAAAAGAAGGAATCCGTAGTCGAGGCGGGGCACCTTTTGAAGTCAATACTATAGTTGTCTGTGATGGCATCGCCATGAACCATCCAGGAATGAAGTACAGCTTGCCCAGCCGGGAACTTATTGCTGATTCAAGTGAGATTTTGGCGGAAGCCCACGCTTTTGATGCTTTAGTTTTTATCCCTAATTGTGACAAGGTGATACCAGGCATGCTAATGGCAGCGGTGAGACTTAATTTACCTTGCGTCTTTGTAAGTGGTGGCCCTATGATGGCAGGGAGGCTTATCCAAGGAGAGAGCATCAAGTCAGTCGACCTTAGCTCAGTTTTCCAAGCTGTAGGCGAGGTGGCTAAAGGAAAGATGACCGAAGCTGAGTTAGAGGAACTAGAAGAAGTCGCCTGTCCTGGCTATGGTAGCTGTTCTGGAATGTTCACTGCTAATACTATGAATTGCCTCACCGAAGTTTTGGGTATGGCTTTGCCTGGCAATGGAACGATACCGGCGGTGCAAGCGCGGCGAAACCAATTGGCTTATGAAGCTGGGCAGCAAATAATGGAGGTACTGGCCCAAAATATCCGACCTAAAGATATTATCACCAAAGATTCCATTTATAATGCTTTCGCTGTGGATATGGCTTTGGGGGGCAGTACCAATTCCGTATTACATCTTACCGCAATAGCCCATGAGGCGGGAATCAACATTCCCTTATCTTTGATAAATGAGATAAATGAGCATATTCCGCATCTATGCAAATTAAGCCCGGCAAGCGATTATCACATCGAAGATTTAGACTTAGCCGGCGGCATTCCAGCCGTAATGCAAGAATTATCCCAATTGCTAAATCTTAAGGCGAGAACTGTGTTAGATAAGCCGTTGGGCGAAGTAATAAAGGGGGCAAAGAACAAGAACAAGGAGATAATCCGTCCTTCATCACAGCCTCATAGCACTACTGGTGGGATTAGCATATTATTTGGTAATCTGGCACCTGAAGGCGCTGTAGTGAAAAATGCTGCTGTGGTTTCCGAAATGCTGGTTCACCGAGGCCCAGCACGAGTTTTCAATAGCGAGGAGACAGCTACAGTAGCCATAATGGATGGGAAAATTAAAGCCGGAGATGTAATTGTTATCCGTTATGAGGGGCCAAAAGGAGGGCCGGGGATGCGTGAAATGCTAACGCCAACTTCTCTTCTCAGCGGTATGGGTATGGATAAGGAAGTAGCACTTATTACCGATGGGCGTTTTTCTGGGGCCACAAGAGGTGCGGCTATTGGCCATGTCTCTCCTGAGGCAGCAGAGCGAGGTCCTATAGCTGCTTTGAGGAACGGCGATACTATTAAAATAGATATTCCCAATCATAGATTAGAAGTGGAATTAAGCCAGGAAGAGATAGAAAAGCGGTTAAGTTCACTGCCCCCTTTCGAGCCTAAGGTTAGAACTGGCTATCTTAAGAGGTACAGTGACAAGGTAACTTCGGCCAGCACCGGGGCAGTATTTGCTGACTAAGGTAGATATATTATGAGGAAAACTGGTGCCCAGATTCTGTGCGAAAGCCTAGTTAGAGAAGGTGTCGAAGTTATTTTTGGCATTCTTGGTGGCAGTATCTTGACAATATATGATACCTTGCCTGAATATCCTCAGCTTCGACATATATTGGTTCGTCATGAACAGGGAGCAGCTCATGCCGCTGATGGCTATGCCAGAGTCATGCATAAAGCCGGCGTATGCCTGGCTACTTCAGGCCCAGGAGCTGCTAACTTGGTGACTGGAATTGCCAATGCATATATGGACTCCTCTCCCTTAGTAGCTATAACAGGCCAGGTAGCTAGATCTTTTATTGGCAAGGATGCCTTCCAAGAGACAGATATCACTGGCATCACTCTTCCTATCACCAAGCATAATTACCTTGTCTCCGATGCTGCAGAGCTAGCTAAAACGATTAAGGAGGCTTTTTATATTGCCCAGACAGGTAGGCCAGGACCTGTGCTTATCGATATACCAAGTACTGTTCAGCAAGAAAAGGCGGAATTTGTTTATCCTGACAAGGTTGCTCTGCCAGGCTACAGGTTTACCTCCCGAGGTCACTCGGCTCAAATCAAAAAAGCAGCAAAACTCATTAACGAAGCCAAGCAACCTGTTATAATCGCTGGTAGAGGAATAATTATTTCCCAAGCTTACGCTGATTTTAGTGAATTAGCAGAGAAAGCACAGATACCAGTGGTCCATACTCTTCTTGGAATTGGCTCCTTCCCTGGTAATCATGTACTTGATTTTGGCATGCTCGGGATGCACGGTATGGCGTACGCTAACATGGCAGTGCAAAATGCTGACCTTATCATTGCTGTTGGTATGAGATTTGGTGACCGTGCTACAGCGAACCCAAAGGATTTTGCTCCTAAGGCCCGCATTATTCACATTGATATCGACCCTGCGGAGATAGGGAAGAACGTGAGGGTAGACGTGCCTATAGTCGGGGATGTTAAAAATGTGCTAGAGGCTATAAATAAGGAAATTGACCGTAGAAATCACATGGAGTGGCTCTCCCAACTAGATCAATGGAGGGACGAACATCCATCATTAACAATCAGACAGAATGATGAGGTTTTACCTCAACACGTTATCCACCAGATCTACGAAGCTACCCAAGGTGATGCCACGGTAGTTACCGGCGTAGGGCAGAATCAAATGTGGGCAGCACAACATTTTATTTATATTAAGCCAAACAGCCTTATTTCCTCGGGTGGCTTAGGCACAATGGGATTTGAGCTTCCCGCTGCCATAGGAGCTAAAGTTGGCCGCCCTGAGGAAGTGGTATGGTGCATTGCCGGTGATGGTGGTTTTCAAATGACTATGCAAGAACTGGCTACCATAGCCCAAGAGAACATCGCTGTAAAAATAGCAATTATCAATAATGGCTATCTCGGTATGATAAGACAATGGCAAGAATTGTTTTACCGGCGTCACTACGTTGATGCAAAGCTTTGGAATCCTGATTTTGTCAAGATTGCCGAAGCCTATGATATTCCTGGAATCAAGGTGAAACGTAGGGATGAGGTAGCTCCAGCTATATATAAGGCAATGGATTGTCCTGGGCCTTTTCTTATAGATTTTGTTGTTGAGCCGGAGGAGAACGTTTATCCTATGGTGCCGCCTGGAGAAAGCTTAGCCACTTTCTTAGAAACACCTAAGCCAGAGATCCTGGAAATGCCAAAGTCAGGGATGGTGAGCAACTATTGAGATTATTTCTAGGGAGGCAAATTGTCTAATACAAAACACACTCTAGTAGCTTTAGTGGAGAATAAACCTGGTGTCCTGACCAGGGTGGCTAGCCTGTTTCGGCGCCGAGGTTTTAATATCGAGAGTATCGCTGTAGGGTGTAGTGAGCAGCCTGGCTTATCCCGCATGACTGTTGTTGTTGGCGGTGATTCTGCAGAGGTAGAGCAGGTTAGGAAACAACTAGACAAATTAATCAATGTGGTTAGAGTATCTGATATAACCAAGGAGGCTATAGTAGCCCGAGAGCTAGCCCTAATCAAAGTCAATGCTACCGCTTCAACAAGAAGCGAGATCATGCAAATTGTTGACATTTTCCGGGCTAATATAGTTGATGTTGCAGCTGATTCAGTCACGGTGGAAGCCACAGGAGACGAGGATAAAATAAATTCTCTGTTTGAGCTTCTTCGCCGCTTTGGAATTAAAGAGATGACGAGGACTGGCAGAATTGCCTTAACTCGAGGCGGCACTGCCTAAAACTCACCTAACCGAAGGCTAAAAATGAGGAGGAGGTAATTATGACTAAAATCTATTATGACAAGGATGCTAATCTGGACTTAATTAAGAATAAAGTTGTTGGTATTATTGGCTATGGCAGCCAGGGGCATGCTCATGCCCAAAATCTGAGAGACAGCGGCTGCCAAGTCATTGTTGCCGAAGCACCTAATAGCGAAGGGTGGAAAGCAGCACAAAGTGCTAATTTTAGAGTAGCTGGTGCCGCCGAAGTAGCTAAGGATGCGAATATTATCGTTATGCTTGCTCCTGACAATTTGCACCGCGAAATCTATTGTGAGTCAGTTGAAAAGGAGCTAAGTAAAGGCAAGATTTTGATGTTTGCCCACGGTTTCAATATTCACTACTCACAAATTGTACCACCGCCTGATATCGATGTGACTATGGTTGCTCCTAAATGCCCAGGACATATGCTACGCCGACTATATACAGAAGGTTCGGGTCCCCCAGCTTTGGTTGCTACCTACCGTGATACCTCGGGTAAAGCCAAAGATATTGCTTTAGCTTATGCTAAGGGCATTGGCTGCACTAGAGCTGGAGTTTTAGAAACGACTTTTGCTGAGGAGACTGAAACTGACCTTTTTGGAGAACAAACAGTACTCTGCGGGGGAGTCACCTCTCTGATTAAAGCTAGTTTTGAAACATTAGTAGAGGCTGGCTACCAACCAGAGAATGCCTATTTTGAGTGCCTCAATGAGCTTAAGCTTATTGTTGACCTAATATATCAAGGTGGTTTGAGTTACATGCGCTATTCAGTAAGTGACACTGCAGAATATGGCGATTATACACGTGGCCCACGAGTCATTAACGACTTGGTGAAGAAAGAAATGAAGAAGATTCTGGCGGAGGTTCAGGATGGCAGCTTTGCCAAAGAGTGGATTTTGGAAAATCAGGCTGGCCGCCCCAGCTTTAATGCCATGAAACGCATAGAGGCAGAGCACCCCATTGAAATTGTGGGCAAAAAGCTCAGGGATATGATGCCCTGGCTGAAGGGCTGAAAATAGCTTTGGAAGTATGAACAGAGCTCAAAAAGATAATAAGCAAAGTAAAGCCATAAAAGCTTTTTATAAATGTTATTCAGGGCGGAGCTTATTGGCGAATTTACCTCGCCGTGCGGCTTGTGATAGGCCTGATTAGTTTTGGCGGCAGAGGTATGCTTAACGGAAAGTGTTGGATTGGTTGTTTCATTAATATGTTTCGGCAAAACGCATTAAGAGGGGAACCATGGACAAGGTAATCATCTTCGACACCACTTTGCGAGATGGGGAGCAGGCGGCTGGAGCGAGTTTAAATGCTCAGGAAAAGCTGGAAATAGCCCGTCAATTGGATAGACTCGGTGTAGATGTTATCGAAGCTGGTTTTCCTGCTAGCTCGCCTGGCGATTTTGAAGCTGTTCGCCTTATTGCCCAGGACGTAAGACGCCCCATAATTTGTGCCCTTGCCTCTGCTAATACTGAAGCTGTGGATAGAGCCTGGGAGGCAGTCAAAGGGGCAGCTCATCCTCGGATCCACGTTTTCCTGTCAGCTTCAGATATTCATCTCTCTTATCAGCTCAAGAAGAGTCGGGACGAGATTCTAAGGATGTCCCGAGAAATGGTGACTCACGCTAAAACTTGCCTTGATGATGTCGAGTTCTCACCCATGGATGCCACCCGTGCCGAGCCTGCTTATATTTATCAGATTCTGGAAGCTGTGATTGATGCTGGGGCAACCACAGTCAATATTCCTGACACCGTAGGTTATATCACACCGCCTGAGTTTGGCGATTTGATCCAAGGTATTCTTACCCATGTACCCAATATCCATAAAGCTGTGCTTAGCGTGCATTGTCACAATGATTTGGGATTAGCCGCAGCTAATAGCCTTGAGGCGATAATAGCTGGAGTACGCCAAGTTGAGTGTACTGTTAATGGCATTGGAGAGCGAGCTGGCAATGCCTCCTTGGAAGAAATTGTAATGGCACTAAAAACTCGCCAGGATTTTTTCGGACTTACTACTGCAATTAATACTACACAAGTTTATAGGACAAGTCGCCTTGTAAGCGAGCTTACGGGGTTCTCTATCCAACCTAACAAAGCCATCATCGGTGCGAATGCCTTTCGTCACCAATCGGGCATCCATCAAGATGGTGTACTTAAAAAGGCTATCACTTACGAAATTATGGATCCAAGGTCAATAGGTATTCCCTCAAGTATCTTAATACTAGGCAAGCTGAGTGGAAGGCACGCTTTCAAAGAGAGGTTGGCCGAGCTTGGTTATACTTTGAGTGAGGAAGCTCTGAACCATGCCTTTCAGGGCATCAAAGAGTTAGCTGATAAGAAGAGGGAAATCACAGATCGGGATATTGAATCTCTAATCGCTGAAGAACTTCGTATCACTACCGAACTTTATCACCTCGACCATGTTGAAGTCTCCTGCGGTGACCATAGCCTCCCTACAGCTTCGGTTAGGCTCATTAGTCCTGAGGGACAAGGATTGGCTGATGCTGCTTTGGGCACGGGTCCTGTGGACGCCATATATAAGGCTATCAATCGCATAGTTGGCATTCCCAATAAGCTCACAGAGTTCACCATTAAATCGATTACTGAAGGAATTGATGCTATCGGTGAAGTGCTAATACGAATCGAGAGTGATGGCGTAACCTATACTGGTCGTGGTGCTGCCACTGATATTATTGTTGCCAGTGCCAAGGCATACATGAATGCCCTGAATCGTTTGTTGGCAGCAAAAGGAGACAGCAGTAATGTCAAAACCTAAGATTAAGCTTGCTCATAAAGATTATAAAAATTTACCAGAGTCTGAGACCAAACGCTCTGAACTTTTAGGAGAAGAGCTTGTTATAGTTCCATTAGTCTCGAAATCTTTTAACCCTTAGGTAATGAGTTTGAGTCCTCAACTAGGAATAATCTTACGCCTGCTTTTAGCTGCTGGTTTATCTTCGGCTATTGGCTATCAGCGGGAACGAAAAGGCAAGGCAGCAGGATTACGCACTCATATCCTGATTGGTTCAGGGGCGGCTCTATTTACCTTAGTATCTATATATGGCTTTAATGGTGCAGTTGACCCCTCACGAGTTGCCGCTGGAGTGGTAGCTGGGGTTGGTTTCATTGGTGCTGGCGTTATCTTCCGTGGCATGCGTGAAGAGCATAAGGAAGGAGTAGCAGGGCTAACCACTGCAGCAAGCATTTGGATTACTGCCGCTATAGGTTTAGCTGCTGGCGCTGGAATGTACTT
>CAZQDF010000032.1:0-10328 GCA_964592065.1 uncultured Dehalococcoidales bacterium
CGCCCAGCCATACCTTGACCGACGAGGAAGTTGACCAAACTCAAGAACAGATGCTCGCTAGGCTGCATCAGGAACTGGGCGCTGCTCTAAGGGATTGACCATCTAATCGTGACCCTCATTTCCTCTCCCTTGAAGGGAGAGGTTAAAGAGCTTGTCCTGAGCTTTTCGAAGGATGCGGGTGATAACCCCGTATCCTCCATTTGGACTAACTGGTTTTTGCTTGGAAACTGGCCTCGTTTAAGATAGTAATTTCCAATGCATTATATGCCCTCTCCATTATCTCAAAAGACTTTCGGCATTTTGAGATATAATCTGTCAAAAGCCATCTACGAAATTTATCGCGCCAAATATATCTAAGCCAAAGCTCCATCCGATCAACCTGCTGCACTACATCGAGGCTACTTCTGGCCGAAGGGTCATCCGGAATCTTCGGTAACTGAAGAGCAGTAATAGTGTAAGGTTCTTTCCCTTTTGAACTCCAGAGGCACTGAAGAATAAGATGGACGGTTTGTTCAGTGGAGTACCATCTTTTCTGTAAAGCAGCTTCCAGAAACCTACGCGAAAGTCTAAGTAACTCCGAGCGAGGTTTTAAGAGTGCTTTCTGCATCATAAGCTTAAATTCCTCAGGAAACCAAATTTGAAGCAATGGATAAGTAGCATACTTATCTATAGCCTCCTTCATTCCGGTAGCTTCAATAGTGCCTACAACTAAATCTTCCTTTCCCCCATAGTTGATTAGATCCAAGCTGGCTTTCATTGATTTTGTTTCCTTGACATCTTTCCCTGTTTCCTTAGATTCCTCTTCTGGAGAAACAAAATCAGCAGACCATAAAAAGAAATACTCTGTGTCCTTAAACTCCTCTATCGCCTTCGATAATCCAACACGCCATCTATCGCAGGTGTCAAAGCTCATCACAGGTAGGAGTGTAAAATGGTCTTCATTTTTAGGTTTGACCTTTTTTAAGTCTTCTTTACGCTCTATAGGCGGTGTGCCAATAACGTGCGTATCCTGCTCAATGAGAAAATTAACCCAGTTTTTAGCCCTTATTATTAGTGAATCTTGGTACGGTTTCGGTCTGTACAGGAAATTGAGAACAACGGCCTTACTCATAATCCATCCTCCTTACTTAATGTAAATATAGGCCAAAATTTCGCCTAACTAGCTGTTTGCGAACTTAATGTCCGCTTATCCTGAATAATTTTTGGGCATTGCTAGTAGCTTATCAACCTCGGCAGCCACATTCCCTAAGGGCAAAAGCTGGGTTTCCTTCTCTGTGCGCCATTTTGCCTCTATGCTTTGTTTTTGTAAAGTACGTGGTGACAAAGTTATTCGCAAGGGTATTCCCAGGAGGTTGGCATCGTGTAATGACCCACTCTTAAACTCCTGCCTATGGTTTTTTGGGACTCATGCCTTGGAGACTTTGGCAGAAACCTGATTGTGTCTCCATGACTTCAAATAAAATTAAGTTGCCTTAAACCCTCAATTATTCCAGCACTATGCTCCGCGGTAGCATGATAAGCGTTTTTGCTCTTATAATCTCTTAGCTCTTTATGAGCATTGCCTACGATTATACCTTTGAATCCAGCCTTAAAGAGTTCCAAATCATTGCCCGAGTCGCCGCAAACTACGACGTTCTCCCTTCTAACACCAAACCTCTCGATTACGTATCTTACAGCTCCAGCCTTGCTAGATTTTACCGGGAGAAAGTCTAGAAACTCATCACAGCTATAAATAACTTTTGCCTCTAATTTTGCCTTTTCCATACGACTGGTTATTTCTTTCAGAACTTCTTGTTGGTTTTCTCTCAAGAAATAGCTTATCTTGAATTCTGTTTGCCATTCCTCATCTTGCCAAGCCAATTCTCTAATATCACCGAGCAATTCTACTATCTTCTCCCTGTGCCAGCCTTCCGATATGATTTCACTCCAGTGGTCGTCCAAGACAAATTCTCCTTTTTCGACGAAATAAATTCTTGTCCCCACCAAACATAGGCACGCATCCGGTTTTCGAATCCTTTTATCATCAATGAATTTCATCACCGAGGGTAGATGCCTCCCTGTGCTGAAAACGAGCAGGATATTATTCCTATCTATTATATCCAGTAACTCATACATGGAATCGTCATCGCCGATGAAAGTGCCGTCCAAGTCCGTGCATATCATTTTCTTTTCCGAAGGGTACTTGCTTTTCATTTTTGACCTACAATTGTCTGATTATTTCTAAAGTCTTATTTGCGATCATCTCCCAGGTAAACATTGAATGTGCCTTTTGGTACCCCTTTTGGGAAATTTCGTTATATAACCCCTGATCTTTTAATAGGGTGACTATTGTTTTTCCTAATTTGCCAGTGTCAAATGGATTAACGATTATCGCATCTTTGCCATCTTCTAAGAAATACTTTAAACCGCCTTTATCAGTTACAACTGCGGGGGTACCGCAAGCCATAGCTTCGATTGCAGTCATACCGAAAGGTTCATATGTAGATGCTAATACAAACACGCGTGCCATATTGTAGAGGTATTCCAGCTCCTCAATATAATCAAGAAAAAGAAGCTTGTCAGATATACCCAGCTTTTCTGCTAACTTTAACAACTCTTCTTTTTGCCGGATTTCATTCTCAGTGGGCTTTTGGGAACCAATCCTGAGAACAAGTTTAATATCAGGTATTTCTTCAAGTACATATTTCATTGCTTGTATTAAGAGATCGTATCCTTTGTTGGATGCTATCCTGCCCACAGTCATTATAAATTTGTCAGGTAAATTTCTTTCCTCAACTACTCTAGTTAATTGTTTTTTATCTATCTTTTGATATTTATTGGCGTCAAAGCCCGGAGTAATTATGGCGACCTTTCCTTCCGGGATTCCGTATTTTTCGCAGATGATATCCATTTGTTGGGGCGTGGTTGCGACGACTTTGGCAGCATTACTCATTATCATCTTTTCAGCTTCGTTCCTCTTCTTGAAATTGTATTCCTTTTCAAACTCTTCCTCATCAATTTCGATCCCCTTTTTAGCTAAGGTTTCTTCCATTTCCATCTTCTTCCAGATTCCTAGGGAGTGAGGTGTAAATATGACAGGTATATCAAATATTTTCCCAAGTCTAGTCCCGACAAAACCGGCATCCCAATAATGGGAATCTATAAACTCATACTTCAGATTGTTATTCTGGCAATGTTCAACAAACCCATCAATTAGCTCAGGTAGATTTTCAACCAGATATTCTTTAGGAATAAAATCGTTGCCTCCACAGGGAATTCTAACAATTTGCACATTTTCGTTGATAGTTTCGATTTCTGAGAAATCTTCAAATTGCCTGGTTAAAATATCAACCTTATAGCCAGATTTTGCCAGCGCTTTGGAAAGCTCAATAACAAACACAACCTGCCCCCCTGTGTCGGGAAGGCCCAAAGACGGTTTTCCCTCAAAATACCCATGGGTTGATATCATTAATATTCTTTTCACTTATCCCCCAAACATTGTTAATCTATATTACAGACAGGCTGTATTATATAATCATTGGGTTGATTTTTCCCTTAGCAGCTTTTTAACCTCAGTAGCCAAGTTCTCTAAGGGCAAAAGCTGGGTTTCTTTCTCTGTGCGCCACTTTGCCTCTATGCTTTGGCTTTTTAAGGTGCGTAGTGATAAGGTCAGTCGCAAAGGTATTCCTAAAAGGTCGGCATCATTGAACTTAACCCCGGGGGACTCGTTACGGTCATCAAAGAGAATCTCTATGCTCTCCTTTTGCAATTCTAGATAAGCCTTTTCCGCTGCAGAGGAAACTTCAAGATTCTCCAAGTATAGAGGGCAGAGATAGACTTGATAGGGAGCAACCGAGAGCGGCCAGATAATGCCCTTGTCATCGTGGCTTTGTTCCACTATGGCTGCCAACAATCGCCCCAGTCCAATGCCGTAACAACCCATGATGATAGGCAGGGATACACCCTCCCGATCTAGAAAGGATGCCTCCATTTTTTCGCTGATGAAGGTGCCTAATTTAAATACATGTCCTACCTCAATACCACGAGCAGCAGACAATTTGCTACCACACTTGGGACAACTATCTCCACCACGAGCCAAGGCAATATCAGCTATAAGATCTACTTGGAAGTCTCTAGGATAATTGGCATTCCTGAAGTGATATCCCGGCTTATTAGCGCCGGCAATAAAATTGGAGCCAAGAGTTATGGAATCGTCAGCAACGATCTTAACTCCTTGTATGCCTATGGGCGAGGCGAAACCAGCTACTAAGCCCACCTTATCTACTTCATAGCCTGTAGCCAAACGAAGTCCAACGCACTTCAACACATTCCTTAATTTTGTTTCATTAACTTCTAGCTCACCTCGAATAACAACGAAGATAAATTTGCCGTCTGCGGAATAGAACACAGCCTTAATCGTTTGACTTAGCCGAACCCCAGTAAAACTAGCTACTTCTTCTATGGTTTTTGCCCCGGGTGTAGCTATTTCTTCTAAAGGAAGAGGCTCTTCATTGTTTGCCTTTGTTTTGGCGAATTGAGCCTTCTCCGCATTGGCAGCATAGCCGCAATTAGGACAACAAATAATCTCATCCTCGCCACTCTCCGTAATAAGTATGAATTCATGGGATTCCTTGCCACCTATGGCGCCGCTATCGGCTTCCACTATTAATGCTGGTAAGCCTAGGCGAGCATAGATATTCTTGTAGGCCTGGCACATTTTCTCATAGCTTTCAGCTAGGCCAGCTTCATCAGCGTCAAAGCTGTAAAGGTCCTTCATATCGAACTCGCGAACTCTTAGTAATCCACCGCGGGGGCGGGGCTCATCGCGGAATTTGGTTTGTATTTGGTAAACGAGGAGGGGGAGGTCGCGGTAGCTCTGCACATATTTGCGAGCTAGCTCAGTAATAACCTCTTCATGAGTGGGTCCTAGAGCCAGCTTATGCTCCTTGCGGTCAGTTAGAGTAAATAGGGACTGGCCGAAGGAGGCATAGCGCCCCGATTGCTGCCATAGCTCAAAAGGCTGCAATACGGGCAGCATCAGTTCCTGTCCGCCAGCTTTATCCATTTCCTCTCTGATTATGCGCTCTATCTTCCTAAGCGCTCGCCAGCCTAAAGGCAGATAGGAATAAATTCCGGCGGCTTCCTGGGCAATCATGCCCGCCCTGAGCAACAACTGGTGGCTTATGCTCTCAGCTTCCGCCGGCGCCTGTCTTAATGTCTTGCCAAAAAGTTTAGAGAACCGCATTGTCGTTCTTGCCTTTACCTTCCCTTTATTGTGTAGAAGCGCTCCCTCAGTGGCACTTCTCTTTTTCTTAGCTGAAGAAGTTCCTTATATTCTTCATCCAATTCATCGTAGTGGGTAAGGATAAGATCGACCAGCGTTCCTCCATCTATGAGAGCGATTGGCTTTTTCCCCTCAGCTTCAGCTTCAATTTGGGCTTGTTTAGTAAACCCTCCTGTAGTGATAAGAACCCCGTGTTCGTCTACACCTAGAGTCCCTCTTAACATTAATATGTCCCTATTGCTAATATGCCCGCTGACTCTCTTTACCTGAGCTTTGAGGGTGATATCCGCAAGCCCTTCTGGATTTAGTGTTCCTATAATATCTACCCCTCCATCACTTACAAATTGCGTTGCTGTAGCTTCAAAGCCAACCAAAGTTAGTAAATGCGTTACAAAGTGCTCAAACTTCTCTGGGTCTAAATTGAATAACCTGCTAATAATAACTTTAGCTAGCTCATCACCTGTCACTGTTACCGGCAGTTCTCCCTCAGGTCGAGGCCCCAAGAGCGACATTATTTCCTGCTTGCGGCGGTCAAGGCTGAAAACTGTAAGCAAAGAACCGAGGCTTGTTCTAAGTTTTACGGGAAGGACATCCCTTTTAACTTCTTTAATCCATTTCACATTCCTACGTTGCAGGTATGAGCAATCATCCGCCCAATTGTCTTTATACTCATAAGGACCGGTTACCTTCCCAATAAGAGCCTCCCCTCTCGCCGTATCAGGAACTACAACGATATCGCCCTCTTTCATCTCTCGCACGAATTTGACCACTTGCCCAGAGCCTTGACCAATCTGGATTCCAGTGCCCTTATAAGTATCTCTGTATTCCTTGGTAAAGTGGTCCCGCAGTTCACCCCAGCCTTTTTTCTTATTTGCCAGCCACTCTAGATTCCTAAGCTCATTCCAGCCTATGGCTATGTACTTGCCTTTCCTTCCATGCTCTACAAATTTCCCGCCCCAACCTAACCTTATACCCCAATATCTTACCTCCTGTTCGGTTGCCATCTAAATCCCCCCTTGTGTTTACAGTCCCTCTATCTCCCTCATCAACGCTACCACAAAATCCTTTTCCTCAACCACCCCTATCTTCTTGCCTTTTTTGAAAAGGACGCCCTTACCCTTGCCGCAGGCAATGCCTACATCGGCATCTCTGGCTTCGCCGGGGCCATTAACTACACAGCCCATAACCGCCACTTTAATGGGCTTGGTTATCTTTTTCAGATGTTTATCTACAGCCTCAGCTAAGGCGATGATGTCAACTTCGGCTCGGCCGCAGGAAGGGCAACTTACCAAAGTTGGACCTCGCTGGCGAAGCCCCAGGCTTTTCAAGATTTCATAAGCAGCAAACACCTCTTCGCATGGATGAGCACTGAGAGAAATCCGTATGGTATCACCGATGCCCTGATATAGAAGTATGCCAATACCTACAGCGCTGCGTATAGCTCCGGCCTGGGGAAGTCCAGCTTCGGTGATGCCTAAGTGCAAGGGATAAGGCGTTTTATCCGCAATCGTTTGGTAAGCCTGAACTGTGGTGGGCACATCGAAAGCTTTAAGGGAAATCTTGATTAAATTGAAATCCAGGTTCTCCATAAGTTTTATCTGCTCCAATGCGGCATCAACCATTCTGCTGGCTAGCGGGGCATCGGGTTCGAAGCTTCCAGGTAAACTGCCAGCGTTTACTCCAATGCGGATAGGTGTCTCTCTCTCCTTGGCAGCAGCTACCACCTTGGCAATTTGCTCGAAGTCGCGAACATTACCTGGATTAAGACGGAGCCCATCAATGCCAGCTTCCAAGGCGAGCAAAGCTAGACGATAGTCGAAGTGCACATCAGCAATGAGAGGTAGCGAAGCGCTCTTTTTTATGGTTGAAATGCTCTCAGCCGCTTCCCCATCTGGAACCGCTAGTCGCACTATTTCACAACCACAGTCTTCCAACTCCTTAATCTGCTTTATAGTTGTAGGGACATCACGAGTATCAGTCTTGGTCATGGACTGCACTACAATTGGGGCATCACCACCAACAATTACTTTGCCAATCTTTAAAGGTGTAGAATTACGTCGCTGGGTCATAATCCAAAGCTCCCACCTCTAACCAGTCGCAGGATATCATTAAAAGTTACCGCAACCATAAGTGTGATTAGAAGAGCAGTACCTATAGTATAGGCCAACTTTACTGCTCGAGGAGAAAGTCGCTTGCCCCGCCTAACTCCTTCAATGAGTGCCACCAGCATCCCTCCTCCATCTAAGGGAGGAATAGGAAGAAAATTAAATAAAGCAAGCCCTAGGCTAATGATGCTAGCCATAAATAGTATATTGCTGAGGCCAAAGGATTTTACAAACTCTACAGTTAACTGGCCAGCTCCTACTGGCCCTATTAGCGCTTTGCCAGGGTCTTCTCTCAGCAATGGGATAGCATCTACTAGCAGCAGAGGCATATAAATAATATAGCTACCCCCCAAGGATACTGCTTCCCATACAGGGAGTCGCTCCTGCTCGATATGGGTATCATCCACCCAATGTAACCTTATACCTTCTATCTGCTGAATGGAATCAAGGTTTTTAATAATCCCTTCTTCCCCTCTGAGTAAAGCTAAAAGTATCTCTTCCCCATCCTTAACGGATTGTACGGCATGAGACATGCTTGCATCGTTATATACAGGTTGCCCATTAATGCTTAGAATGGTGTCTTCGGGGCTGATACCAGCCTCATAAGCCGGGGAACCTTTCTCTACATGGCTTACCATGTTCCAGCACAGCAGAACGCCAATTGTTCGCCGCTGCAGTGCAGGGTCAAGCATTGGCTCCAAGCTGATTTCATCTTGAGTTTCATCTCTTTGCAGAAGTAAAGTTATTTCTTCTCCCTCTTCATTCGGATTTATCATGTTCTGTAGGTCTGCCCACGTGTAAATGGGTTCCTCATTCACTTTTAGAATTACATCTCCGGGCTCAATGCCGGCTTCTTCCGCAGGTGAATCCTCACTTACAGAGTGCACCATGACTCCTTTACCAGCTATGCCACTTGTAGGCAACATAAAGAAGGCACTAAGCAAGATAAAAGCGAGGAGGATATTCACCAGTGGACCTGCAGCATAGATTGGTAGTCTAATCCATGGCCCTTTGCCTGCCAGGCTACGAGGCACTGTGGGGTCATCTTCTCCGGCCATCTTAACGAAGGCCCCGAAAGGTATGGCATTAGCTGAATATATTGTCTCCCCTCGCTTAATACCAAAAAGCCGTGGGGGAAGCCCTATGCCAAACTCTTCCACCTTTACCCCAGCGCGCTTGGCAGTAAAGAAATGTCCCAGTTCGTGAAGGCAAATCACGACAAAAAGAGACACAATAAAAAGAATGATAATCACAGCAATGTTCATTTGTTATCTCGCTCCTCGAGGTTGCGGAGCCTGGGGGGTTGCTTCGTCACTTCGTTCCTCGCAATGACAGTAGGATGCTCACAATGATAAAAGGAGGAGCCCCCAGCATACTCCCTTGCCCAATCATCAGCAGCCAAGATTTCCTCTAAAGACGGCTGAGGAATATTGTCATGTTGTTCCAGTGTTTTTTGCACTATTCTTGGTATATCGGTAAATGTGATTTGGTTATTAAGAAAAAGCTCTACTGCTACCTCGTCGGCAGCACAAAGCACTGCAGGGTAAGTTCCCCCTGCTTTGCCAGCATTTACTGCCAGTTTGAGACAAGGAAATTTGTCATAGTCTACAGGCTCAAAGTTTAAGGGCTGGGTTTTGCTCAAATCCAGGAATGGCAATTTTGAATTAGGCCACCTCTGAGGATAAGAAAGAGCATATTGTATAGGCAATTTCATGTCGGGTAGGCTAAGCTGAGCTTTAATTGAGCCGTCCACAAACTCCACCATAGAATGAATGATGGATTGGGGGTGAATTAGTATTTCAATGTTCTCGAAGGGGATGGCAAAAAGCCAATGGGCTTCGATAACTTCTAACCCTTTATTCATAAGCGTTGCTGAATCGATGGTCACCTTTTTCCCCATTTTCCATGTAGGATGATTAAGAGCTTGTTCCACAGTCACTTTACTTAATTGTGATTGAGAATGATGGTAGAACGGGCCTCCAGAAGCGGTGAGAAAAAGTCTTCGCGGTTTACTTTCTTCTCCTTGTAAACATTGCCAGATAGCACTATGTTCGCTATCAATAGGTAGAATTTGAGCTTGGTGGCGTCTAGCTTCATTAATGATAATTTCGCCTGCCATCACCAATGATTCCTTGTTAGCCAAAGCTACTATTTTGCCTGCCTCCAAGGCTGCTAATATGGAGTGCAACCCTACTTTGCCCGAAGTAGCCATGATAACTACATCAACTTCAGAGTGGCTGGCTATTTCTTCCATAGATAAAAATTCTCCCTCGCAGTCAAAGTCGGATTTAACTAGAGAATAAACCACTTTAGGCTGGAATTCACTGATTTGTCTTTTGAGAAGCTCAGGGTTTTTGCCTCCCGCCAAGCCCATTACAGAGAATTTGTCAGGTAGGGCCCGAATTACCTCTAGAGCTTGTTGCCCTATGGAACCTGTCGAGCCCAGAATAGCTATTTTTTTCACATCATCCATGTTGCGTAATAGTATACCACTGGCCCAACAAAGATAAGGCTGTCAAAGCGGTCAAGAATACCACCATGCCCTGGTAGCAACTTGCCTGATTCCTTTACTCCCATATTACGCTTGAGCAGGGATTCAACCAAGTCGCCAAGCTGGGCAAAGAGGCTGACAAGAAAAGCAAGGAGCACCACTTGCCAGCACCCGAAAGGTGAACTAGAAAAGAGAGCAGGGATCCTGGATATTGCTGCAACGACTACAATAGAACTTAGCAAACCTCCTATTGCACCTTCCCAAGTCTTACCGGGGCTTATAGTTGAGGTTAATTTATGTTTGCCCCATGCCCTCCCCGTAAAAAAGGCACCGGTATCATTAGCGAAAGTGGTGAATAGAGCTAGGTAAACCCAATCCTTCCCACTCTCTAAAATACGCAAGTTGAGCCAAAAACTTAGCATCCATCCCACGTAAAGGGCACCAGCTGCTGTCCATGCCCAATTATAAA
>CAZQDF010000033.1:0-10285 GCA_964592065.1 uncultured Dehalococcoidales bacterium
TGGCTGTAGTGTATTTCATCCTGGGCTACTTGTTGTTCGCCGTGCTTTCGGCAGCAATCGGCGCCATCAGTTCCAATTCCCGGGAAGGACAACAACTGGTCGGGATTTTTACACTTCCCTTACTCATACCCCTCTGGTTCATGTCTTTACTTATGGCGTTTCCGAACAACCCAATTTGGGCAGTTCTTACTATTTTCCCTCTCACAGCACCTGCGGAAGTGATAATAAGGCTGGGCGTGAGTGGTATTCCTGCCTGGCAACTGGCGGTCAGTATGGCGGTGCTGGTGCTCTCCATCATCGGGGGGCTGCTATTGACAACCAAAGTTTTCAGAACTTACTTGCTCATGTATGGGAAAAGACCTGGCTTCGGGGAAATCATCCGAAGCCTGAGGAGCGCTTAACTCAAAGGTAAGACTCTTCTCTCCCAACGTGTATTCTGTAAGGCCTATCTATTGCTGGGTCGAGTGTTGATTTTTGCCACAGGAAGCATCTATGCTGTGGGGTGCATGCTTTTGCGAAAGGGAGGCTTTGCTGTATGACCAGGGAAGAGATAAAGGAGTTGCTCGATGAGGCAGAGAAAAGATTTGCTGAGGAAGCAAATTTAATACAATTGGAGTCAGGCAGGATAATTTTTGTTGGCGATACCCATGGTGACTTTGAAGCCACGGAGAAAGTCATTCACAAGCATCTCAAGCCGGGGAATAAGCTAGTTTTCCTCGGGGACTATGTTGATCGTGGGCCGGCTTCCATGGAGAACATTAACTTCCTGCTTCAGCAAAAAATCGAGCATCCCGACGGTCTTTTTCTCCTCATGGGTAATCATGAAGGCTATGCTGTGCTAAGTTTTCACCCTGCCGATTTCTGGGAAGGGTTGGATGCCGAACTTCGCCAGCGATACAGTGAGGTTCTTTCCAAGCTACCACTGGCGGTTTCCACATCAAATGGAATCCTGGCTTTGCATGGGGCACTGCCTGACGTGCCGAGCCTGGAGGATATAAATAAAATAAAGCTAGGTAGTACTGAGTGGCATCAGGTAACCTGGGGAGACTGGCAAGAAGGGGCAGGGGGCTTCCTGGGAGCCGATCCTTATAATGGAAGACCTCAATTCGGGCGAGGCTGGTTTGAAGACATTATGTCACGCTTGGGCAGGAACGTCTTGATAAGGTCTCACCAACCTGGTGCTCCACCCATAATGTATGGCGGAAGATGCCTTACTATATTCACCTCTTCAGCTTATAGCCATTATGTCGATGACCGCACCGTAGCCTTGGTTGATTTGGAAAGAGGGGTGAAAGGGGTGGATGATATAACGATAGAGACTATTTAAAGTCCTGCGTCGGCCCTCAAGATTTCAGCTTTATCTGTTTTCTCCCAGGGGAGGTCGAGGTCTTCCCTGCCGAAGTGTCCATAAGTGGCAGTTTGGCGATAAATGGGGCGGCGCAAGTCAAAAGTCCTTATAATGGCTTCGGGGCGGAAGTCGAAATGCTTGCTTATGAGACTTAATATGGTTTCATCGGGAACCTTTTCTGTTGCGGATGTCTCGATGGTTAGCGATAAGGGATGAGCCTTTCCAATAGCATAGGCAACCTGAACCTCAATGTAATCGGCAAGACCGGCAGCCACTATGTTTTTAGCGACATATCTGGCCATATAAGCAGCGGAGCGATCTACTTTGGTCGGGTCTTTACCTGAGAAAGCGCCTCCACCATGACTGCAAGCACTGCCATAAGTATCAGCAATGATTTTGCGCCCTGTAAAGCCAGTGTCACTCACTGGCCCACCAATGACAAACTGGCCGGCGCTATTAATGTAAAATTTAGCACTGGTGTCCAATGAATTAACAGGAATGACCTTTTTAATCACCTGCTCTATAAGGTCATGCTCAATGACATCACGTTTCACCCCTGGGTCATGATGAGCACCAAGAACAACGCAAACCACTCTCTTGGGTACGCCACGACTATACTCTATGGTTATCTGAGATTTGCCATCAGGCCTGAGATAAGGGATGGTCTTATCTTTTCTTACTTGAGCCAAGCGCTGGCATAGCTTATGCGCCAGTGCAATAGGCAAAGGCATAAGCTCCGGAGTTTCTTTACAGGCAAAGCCAACCATCATTCCCTGGTCACCAGCGCCAGTCTTATCCAGAACTTCGTTAGTCGACTCTCCTGTTCTTGTTTCTAAAGATTGGCTAACCCCAGCAGCAATATCGCTTGACTGCTCCTTGAGGGATACGAGGACTCCGCAGGTTCGATAATCAAAGCCATATTCAGGTTTGGTGTAGCCTGCCTCTTTGATTACCTGGCGTACAAGGTCTGGGATTGTTATATAGCAATCGCAGGTAATCTCACCCATGACTATCACCATGCCCATGGCAACAGAGACTTCACAAGCGACTCTGGCGAAGGGGTCCCTTTCCAGCATGGCATCAAGAATAGCATCTGATATCTGGTCGCATAGCTTATCAGGATGTCCTTCGGTGACGCATTCCGCAGTGGCTAAGTACGAATCTAAGTGATTAAAACTGTTTGGCATTATTACTCCCTTTCTACGTGCCTGACTCCCAGCTTTGGAGGTATTCTTTTTGCTCCTCAGTCAAAGAATCTATGGTGATATTCATAGAAGCGAGCTTTAATCGGCCCACTTCGTTGTCAATTTCCTCTGGCACAGGGTAAACATCTGGTTTAAGTTTTCCCCTCATTTTGACAAGGTGTTCCACACATAGAGCCTGGTTGGCAAAGCTCATATCCATGACGTTAGCTGGATGCCCCTCAGCAGCGGCTAGATTGATGAGCCTACCTTCGCCCAAGAGATAAATATGCCGCCCATCAGCCAGGGTATATTCGTCAACAAAGGGGCGCACTCGCCTTTTTGATTGAGCCAGGCTTTCCAGAGCCGGGATGTTTATTTCTACATTAAAGTGACCGCTATTGGCTATAATAGCTCCGTCCTTCATGTGCATGAAGTGCGTTTTATCCAGAACGCTGGCATCTCCGGTGGCAGTGATGAAAACCTCTCCTATCTCACAGGCATTGACTAAAGGCATAACCTGGTAGCCATCCATAACTGCTTCCAGAGCAGGGATAGGACTAACCTCGGTGACAATAACCCGTGCTCCCAATCCTTGAGCCCTCATAGCTATTCCTTTGCTACACCAGCCGTAACCACAAACAACCACTTTTCTCCCTGCCCACAATATATTGGTGGCTCTAGTGATGCCATCAATGGTGCTTTGCCCGGTGCCGTAGCGATTGTCAAAGAAATGTTTGGTTTGAGCATCGTTTACAGCGATGACAGGGTAACTCAATTTTCCCTTCCTTGCCATGTTCCTTAATCTGATGACTCCCGTGGTGGTTTCCTCAGTGCCGCCAATCACATTGTGGCAGAATTCAGCGTATTCCTTATGAAGAGTGGAAACCAAGTCAGCACCATCATCCATGGTAAGCTGCGGTTTGTGTTCTAATGCAGTAGTGATATGTCGGTAATAAGTCTCGTTATCCTCTCCCTTTATAGCATTGACAGGGATACCATAGTCAACCAAGGCGGCAGTCACATCGTCCTGAGTGCTTAAGGGATTGGAGGCACATAGAACCAGGTCAGCGCCACCTTCTCTTAGTGCTAAAGCCAAATTAGCTGTTTCGGTAGTTACATGAAGACAGGCGGAAATGCGGATTCCCTTGAGAGGCTTCTCTTTGGCAAATCTTTGCTGTATTAGCTTGATTACTGGCATTTCCCTGCCAGCCCACTCAATGCGAAGCTTGCCTCCCTCAGCCAGGGAAGGGTCTTTAATGTCGTAATTCTTCATTTTTATAACTCACTCCAAAGATTATTTAGTTGTTATCCTGGCCTGACAGGCAGAAGCTAAACAAAGATGCTCCAGGCTAACTTCATTATCTTGTTGGCTGGAGAAAACCCCATCCTTTTATCCTCTGAACTGCTCGGCAACCCAGTCAGGTATATCCAATGTACCCATTAGAACTGGTTTTTGATGGCAATCGCTGCCCCCGGTCATTATCAGGCTGTGTTTCCTGGCAAACTCGATGTAATGCGTAGTAGTCGTGGCATCCTGTCTTGAATGCCAGCACTCAACACCATCGATGTATTCTAGCATATATTTCTCTATGATGTTAGTTTGTTTATCCAAATCAGGCGTTAGGCTTACTAAAGATGTTCCGTTGGGGTCGTTGGGATGTGCATGTACCAATAGGCCGCCGGCGTTCCTGATTAACTTTGATGCTTCAGCAAGTGAAAGCGGATACTTAGCCACGTCGCACTTGACCAGATACCTATCAAAGGCTTCCTGCTTATCCTTCACAATCCCTTTCTCTATCAAGTAGTTCGCTATATGGGGTCGCCCAAATACACCATCTACGCTATCTTGTATATTCTTGAGGTCTTTCTCGGTGAATCTTTCAATCCCTTCTTTATCGAACTCAACATTCAACTTCTCCAAAATCTGCCGCGCTCTTCTTCCTCTATGTTCTTTTATTAATTGAAGCTTGCTCTTCAGCTCCTGGTTGCCCCTATCATATTGATATCCCAGAAAATCCAGGGAAACAGCCTTATTCTTATCAGGATAATTGAATGTCACATTCAACTCTACCCCGGTGATGTAGGATATGCCGTGCTCTCTTGCCAGGGCGATAGCCCTTTCCTGGCAGTCTATAGAATCATGGTCAGTGGTCGACATCAAGTCGATATTTCTGTTTTTTGCTTCCCGGAAAACCTCCTCAATGGAGAGGTTGCCATCCGAGCAGGTCTTGGTATGGATGTGTAAGTCTATTTTCATTCCTATCTCTTTTCCATACCAATAACGTACCAGTCTTCGGGCAGGTCGAACTGTGTATCGACTGTCAGGTGAACGATATTGAGCCCGGGGCTCAACCGCTTCAGGTCATCCAGGTCCACTTCCTCGAACTTCTTCTTATTGTTGAGGTAGGCTTGTTCGGTGAGGGCGTTTGATTGATAGTCCTCCTTAGTCCGTCTCAGTATCCGCGCTATGGCGGCCTCCTGGGGGCAGTGGGTCTGAAGAATAACGAATGTCTTATTGTGTTTGGCTGCTATTGCAGCAGCACGCCTTCTTAATGATTGGGTAACGAAGGTGGCATCGAGTATCACGCTGTCGCCTTTCTCAAGAGTCTCATCTGCCTGCCGAAACGTCTCATCATAAACCATCGTTCGTTTATCCATACTCGAGGCGACCTTTTCATCGAATATATCCTCGCCTTTCAACACTTCCAGTCTAATCAGGTCAGACCGGAGGATGGGATAGCCTTTAATCTTGGATACCTCCTCGCTGGTCTCTGTCTTCCAGGTGCCGGGAAGGCCGCAGGTGATAAGCAAAATATCAGCTCCCAACTCGCTTTGTATGAATTTCCTGAATGCTTCTTTCAATTTAGTACTCCTTTGTTGTTTTCACGCTTTGTGGGGTGCTAAGTATTTGGACAAGCGCAGCAAACCGCAAAGCTCATATTATGTCAAAACACCACATCATTTGGACTTTCTCCGAACTCATAGCAAACGCTCGACCACTGCTTGTGCTCAGGAAGCCGGCATGCGGGGAGATTTCGCTGCTTTACGCCGAACCACAGCCCATCCGATGACTGTGACAAGACCTGCCATGCACAGCCAGGCGAAAACGTCGCCAATCTGTGAATATACAGTTTTAACACCTTTAGTCGGACCATATGCAATCATCACCGGATCTTCGCTCGTGAAATAGTCCGTAATTGCCAACACCCGTCCCTGATAATCCGTAGCAACCGAGAACCCATGGCTGGTAGGGCGGATCAGAGAGAAACCATTTTCAATCGCCCGAAACGTCGCCATTTGCATGCGAAGAAGAGCGACTTCTTCCCAGTCATTTGACGGATTGAACATAACGTCTACTCCTGCCTCGCCAGCCTGGCGAAGCAGGTTGGGGAAATCCATATCAAAACAAATTACCGAAGCAATCTTCCCGTAGGACGTGTCCGAGGTCAAGATTTCACCATCTCCAGGCACAACGGGTTCACCTGGAGTAGGTCGAGCTTTGAAGTATTCCCACGCAATATCTCCCGACGGTTCAATGCAAACGATTTTGTTCTCAACCAGATTTTGGCCGGACTTCAGCGTGGCTAGTGCCATGCCCAGATAAATCCCTTCCTGACGAGCAAGCGTGCGACCACGCTCGACAAGTGCAGGCTCATCTTCATCCAATACGTAACCACCACCCTCGCTCCAGAAGACGATACTGGCACCAGCGCGGGCTTCCCGTTCACTGCGCTCAAGCAAATCATTGATATTAGCATTGAACTCTGTACGAATAGATTCCAGTTCCGTCTCTGTAATTTCTCCCGATAGAAAACGTTCCGCGGAGTCCTGAATATCCTGACTCATCTCAAATATTTCAGTTGCAGGAATAGCTGCCATTCGGACAGTGTCGGATGATGATTGGGAGATAAGAGATGCACTGCCAGCTAGCAACAATACAGCCAGTATGCCCGTATATGTCACAACGCCCTTCCAGACTTTCTTCCATTCAAACTGCTGCTCCCAAGCCCAGTTCACCACAGATGCAAACCAGGCGAGCAGAAAGGTTATACCTGATAGCCCCGTAACCGACACAATTTGTAACAAAGGCAGGTTGCCATATTGGGTGTATGCCAGCGAACCAAAACTGCCATAGGGACTTACTATTGTCATGATGTATTGCATCGTTACCATCGCCAGTGGAAACACCAGCGTTGACACAAACCACTTCAGTCGGGAAGCAAGCAGGCGGTCGGTCAGGAAGATCAAGGAATTAAAGAGACATATCATCACCACAAAAATAAAATAACCTATGCCTGGAATGGGCACCAAACCCTGCCAGGCAAAATAAAGGGGAATTATAGACACAAGCGTATAGATAATGAATCCGTGTTTAAGTGGCTGTGTTCGCCAGAAGCGAAGCGCAAAGACCAAAGACAGCCAGATTGCAACGGGAATGTTCCACTTTCCATTCGAAAACAAGATAAATATGGCCGCAAGAGCCAGCCAAAGAAAGGACCAGCGGTTCAATTTCTCTGTGGCGATTGATTGCCGTTCCATTATGATAATCCGCCTTCTACGTTATTCATCCTATACGACAGGAAAAATTCTTGTCAATGGTAACAAATAACTTCTGAACTTAAATGCCATCGCCACCTCTCCTTTACGTCATTTTCACGTGGCACCGAAATAGGCGAGCTCAGGAGTTGCCTAATCCGATTTATTTTAACCTATTCTATATTTCATATATACGATTCGGCAAGCTCGAAATATCTCCGAGCGGCAGTCAGAGCTTTTGCCTTCTCCTCCTCGGGGATATAGGGGTCATCCAGCTTAAAGCTTTCCACCTTGCCTCTAACATAAGCCCGGTAGCACTTGTAGAAACCGAGCAATTCTAATAGCTCCTCATCATGAGATAGCTCCACATAGGTGTTTACCAGATGCTTTGATAGGTCAGGTCGATTATAGCGGTCTAAGTCCATAGCCAAAAAGGCAATCTCTGAAGCCACATCAGAGTACCTGAACCTATCGTTGAATTCAATGCAATCATAGATGCAGATATCATCAATAAAGCAAATGTGGGCCGCATGAAGGTCACCATGACAATCCCTTATTTTTCCTTCCTTCACTCGTTTATCGAACAGGCTGCTATTGCTATTGATGAAATTATTGGTGTAGTTTTTAATGTGCTCATACTTCTCTGCGGGGATAGAAATCCCGATATATTTTTCAGTTTGAGCGAAGTTCTCATCAGTGTTCTGGTGAATAACATCCAATTCCCCAAATGCGGCAATCTCTGAGCTTGTTTCAGCCCTTTGGTGAAAGCCCACCAACTTCCCGGCTACTTTTGCTACCATTTCTTGGGTTACCTGGCCCTGGGGCAAAAGGACATCCATCATACGCTCCTGAGGAAGTTGCCTCATTTTGACGGCATATTCTGTTATCTCACCCTCGCCTTCGATGCAGAGTGAATTGCTTCGCCCCCTTAGCTTCGCTCCGAGCTTCGGCTCACCCTCTCCTCGCAATGGCATTGTTATTGGCACTACTGCCAAATACATATTAGGGCAGAGACGTCTGTTTAGCTCAAGCTCTTGATGGCAAAAGAAGCAACGTTTCTCCAAAGTTGTGTAATCCAGATATCCCAGGTTGACCGGCTTTTTTACCTTGTACACGTAATCACCAGTGAGGAAAACAAAGGACATCTGGGTCTGAATTAGCTCTATTTCTTGTGGTCTATGCGGATAAGCAGCAGGGTTAAGCAAGGCCTTAGCTGTGGATGCTAATGCTGACACTAACTTACTTTAGTTTATATTACCAACTTTGTGCCACGGTTACTGAGGCGGCTGCGAGTCTTTAAAAAATGGCTGATTACTTTATGATAAGGCTCTAAAGGCTAAGAAAGTTTTCTTTTCTCCTCCGTGCATCGCCTCAACGTATTCCGCAGTAACAGGTGTCCCAATTTTAATCTGGTCAGGCTTCGTGGTATCCATCCCCAAAATACGAGCTGTAACCTTTACGCCCTCTTCCAGCTCAACGACGCCGCTGCAGTAGGGATGTTCTCTGTCAAACCCCTCCTCAAGCATTAAGGGGGCACCAACAGTTATAACGGTATAGGCAGCGAGCTTCCCTTTTCCCTTCATCTCTACTAGCTCCATCTCATTTCCCTGGCATTTAGGGCATATAGGTTTTGGAGGAACGGATAGGTGCCCACACTTTTTACATTTTGAGCCCTTCAATTTTTTCTCGCTAAGGAATTTAGCATAAGCCGAACTATAAAACTCATTTTCAGCTACTTCTGAGAATTTACTTTCTAAAGCCACTAGGAATTACCTCCTCTCGAAAATGTTTATCACGACAGTAGCACCATGTGCTCCCACATTTTGCGTTAACCCTAAATCGATGTCCTTGCGCTTAACCTGTCTTGGGCCAGCTTCTTCTCTCATTTGTTTAAATATCTCCACTACCATTCCTACGCCAGATGCTCCTATAGGGTGTCCCTTAGCCTTCAGTCCGCCATCCATATTGATTGGCAACTTTCCATCCAGCCTGCTTTCTCCTTCTCTAATTGCCTTGACTGCCTCACCTGGTTTATAGAGCCCCAGGTCTTCCATGGCAAGTATCTCAGCTATGGTAAAACAATCATGAACCTCAGCCATCTTTATATCTTGAGGGCCAACATTCGCCATTCCATAAGCCTCTCTTGCTGCCTCTTTAGTCCCTTTTATCGATGTTATATCTTCCCTTTCAGCTACAAAGTAATCGCTTGCCAGTCCAGTGCCAATGACATGTATAGGTTTATCGGTAAAATTCTTGGCTATATCCTCAGCGACCAAGAGAACCGCGGATGCTCCATCACAAATAGTAGAGCAATCAAACAATCTCATAGGCCAAGCTATAATAGGATTTTGTGCCGGGTCATTTAAAAATTCCATTTCGTTTGCCCAGTGGGGCTCAGGCAGCCCCTTTCTAACTGCCGATGCAACTCGTCTTTTCATAAATTGTTGTATGGAAGCGTCAAAATGCGCTTTTGGATTAAGGCTGCCATTATAATGATTCTTTATTCCGATTCTCATAAAATCTTCAAGGGTGGTGCCATATTTTGCCATGTGAGCTGTAGCGATGGTGGCGTAAATCCCAGGGAATGTTTCCCCAGCGGGGAATTCGGCATCCGGGTCTAGTGCAATGCCAAGAGCTTCAGTCACGTGTGCAGTATCCAAGTTAGTCATTTTCTCCGTGCCACCTACCAAAACGATATCATAAATGCCAGAGGCTATGGCTATAACGCCTTCTCTGAAGGCAACTCCACTAGAAGCACAGGCATCCTCAAATCTAATAGCTGGCACGGGGATAAGACCAATGCGGTTAACAGTAGCGGGTGCAACATGAACCTGATGTTCAAAAAGGTCGCTGCTACAATTTCCTAGGTAGAGAGCGTCGATATCCTTGGTGTCAAATCCTTTGTCTACCGAGTTTTTTAATTCGTTGAAGGCTTCTACAAACAAATCGGTGGTTCTTACCCCATTAGGATAAACTCCAAATTTTGATACTCCAGCCCCCACAGCAGCTACACCTCGACCTAATCTCCGTTTCTTTTGAGCCATAGCTCACCTCCCAAATTATTATCTCTATAAATTCCTTTGCTTCTTTTCACCTAAGGCCTTCAACAGAATACTGAAACTCAGTCATTGTATCACTCACACTAACCTTGGACAACACTTGTCGCAGAAACCCATCCCCTTCAAGTCGGTATCCGCCAAGCTATTGGAGAAATGCA
>CAZQDF010000034.1:0-6865 GCA_964592065.1 uncultured Dehalococcoidales bacterium
CCAGTAGCTTGCTCCCGTAATTGCCAAATATGCCAGTGACCCTACCGGGCCAAGCATGACTGTCCAAACGTCAGTTTCTATAAAAAGAAAGCCTAAGAACATAAAGGCAGCAAATGTAATAAGCATCTCGTGTTGAGGTAGCACCAGCAGCACCCCAAAAGTAATGGCTACCGACTTGCCACCTCTAAATCGAAGTAGTGGAGAAAGGGCACTTCCCAATATCGCACTCAGTGCTACTACCATAACTGTTAGCTCGGGTAACCCAAAAAATGAGTGTGCTAGGACTACAAAAGGCGTGCCTTTTGCTATGTCTAAGATTAAAGCAAGGCACCCCGATTTGCGGCCTCCGGCTCGGAAGACATTAGCTGCCCCTGGATTACCATCTTTGTAATCCCTTATATCTTTGCCTAAGAGCCACCGCCCGACCCATAGCGAAAAAGGACATGCTCCCAGGCAGAAAGCGGACACAGCCAATGATATCGAATAGAACACTTCCATTATGCCAATGCTCAGAACTAGCATAGCAAGCCGTACCTCGCTATGCTAAGCATAGAATAGGCCATAATTTGGCGGAGGTCAAGCCTATAAAAATATGTGCCAAAGGTGCTGTATCAAACAGGATAAAGGATAAGGCTATAGAGAAGACGTTTATCCTCGTCGCTAACAATATGACGAGGGCCGTACTATAGCTGGCACATAAACGAAATAGCTTTTTGCTTGCTTTCTAGATAAGATTACATAGATGCTTCTAGTAGAGAGCGTCAATTAGTAATGTTAAATAAACTGGTCGGGGCGAGAGGATTTGAACCTCCGACCTCAGCGTCCCGAACGCTGCGCGCTACCAGACTGCGCTACGCCCCGTTTGTCTAAGCCATTATAAAGTGATTTAATTATCAAAACAAGATGAAGTAGTAGCCGTTCACTCTGGTATCATCTTGATGGAGCATGGCAACCGGAGAATCTTGGAGACTTCCCGCAGAGCCTGTCCTGAGCGACGGAAGCTTCTTCACTTCGTTCAGAATGGCAGGAAGCGAAGGGCTCAGGATAACATCGGGGTAGCTGAATCCTCGTATGAGATATTGTGTTCTGATAATTGATGGTGCAGCGGGGTGGCCTTTGCCTGGCCATGAGGGGAAAACCTGCCTGGAGTTGGCGCATAGTCCTAATTTGGATATTGTGGCAAAGGAAGGTACTGTGGGGTTGGTTCGGACTATCCCATCCGGGATGGAGCCGAGCAGTGCCTGCGCCTGTATGTCAATACTGGGTTATGACCCGACTATCCATTACCATGGGAGGAGTGCTATCGAAGCCAGGAGCATGGATATTCCCATTAGCCAAGGAGAAGCCGTTTTTCGTTGCAACCTGGTTGCGGTTCGCGATGGGAAAATGTGGAGCTATAGCTCTGGCTACATTAGCACCAGTGAGGCTCAAGAGCTTATTGTTGCTTTAAATGAAAGCCTTGGTAGTGACAAAGTGAGCTTTTACCCTGGCGTGAGCTACAGGCACATATGTAAGATAAAGGGGCGGGAAGATACCCTTCTGGCTAATTGCACTCCCCCACATGATATCCCTGGCAAGCCTATTGGTGAGTTTCTTCCCCGTGGCCCCGGCAGCGACCTATTGCGAGACCTTATGGCACGCTCTGAAGTTGTGCTTCGGAGTCATCCTGTAAATATAGAGCGCAGGTCTCGTGGTGATATTCCAGCTACAATGATTTGGCTTTTCTGGGCTAGTGGTAAAATACCTGATATGCCAGCCTTTAAGGAGGTTTATTGTCTGGAGGCTGCCATGACATCCGGAGTTGATATTATGCGGGGCTTGGCCAAAATGGTAGGAATGGAGATACTGGATATTCCTGGTGTGACCGAAGGATCGGACAATGATTACGCCGCGCAGGCGGCGGGAGCATTGGAAGCTCTCGATGAACATGACTTGGCGGTTATCCATGTGGAGGCTCCGGATGAAGCTGGTCATGCTGGTTCCGTTAAGGACAAAGTAGAGGCTATTCAGAGAGTGGATAAAGAGATTGTGAGCCAGCTCCGCACTTGGAACAAGAATGCTCTCCGAGTATTAATCATGCCTGACCACCCCACGCCAATTGAGATTCAGACTCATGTTAGTGAGCCAGTTCCTTTTATATTGTGGGGGCCGGGATTTACGGCTAACGGGGCTATGAGATTCACCGAGGCAGAGGCGAAAAAGACAGGTGTTTTCATTGGAGATGGGTGCAATATTATGAGCAGGCTGATAGAGATGTAGCATGCGATATTAATAAGGAGGAAGTTATGAGGATTCTTAAGGATGCGGCTAAGAAGATAAGAGCATTTAACAGCCTCCCTTACGACAATACAAGAGATTATCGCCTTGTTCTGTTAGCGAGAGAAGAGGAGGAGTCACTTGTTGGTAGAGGCGGAAATGCCAGCAATAAAATCCTTGTGATGATTGGTAAGGCACTAAGCGGGTATTTTATGATGAACAGAGGCAATAGGATGGGCAGCGAAGAAGAATTTGTGAACAAACACTTATGAATAAGCTAGCGACCGATGAAACGAAGAGGATTTTGACAACATCAAGGGATGTTACTATTATGTCTCCTAATATAGAGCACTACAAGTTGGACGCGGAGGAATTATATGGGCCCTTCTCGAGCCCTGAAGATAGGCTATCAGCTGATGGGACTCGGTTTTGTGTTGGCACAACTGTCCATAAGTGTTATCCCAATCGTGTGCCATCCAATTACAACAAGTTCAGATCTTGTTGAAGGGTTATGAAGATATGCAGGGATGAACTAATGGAATGGCAAGAATTATATGGTAGTGTAGATAGCTTAGTGAACTCAGATCCTGAGCCAAGTACATTGGTTAGAATCTTTGACAAGTACGCTTCTATTATGGCTATATTGGGTGGGTAGGAAGCTAAGACAACGTTAAATAAACGCAAATTAAGTACTCTGAGGTTAAAATCTAAATGGCTCTCGTAGTTCAGAAATATGGTGGTAGCTCGGTTGCTGATGGTGAGAGAATTAAAAGTGTAGCTCGTCGTGTAGCCAAGGCTAGGGAAGAAGGGAATCAGGTGGTGGTAGTTGTTTCAGCCATGGGAGATACCACTGATGATTTGGTTAAATTGGCTCATCAGGTTACTGAGCAGCCTGGTGAGAGGGAACTCGATGTTTTGCTTTCTACCGGGGAGGTAATTTCCAGCACCCTTTTAGCCATGGCGCTGGAGGATTTGGGCTACGAGGCGGTTAGCCTTAGTGGCGCTCAAGCTGGTATACAGACCGATTCCAGCTACAGTCGAGCTAGAATTCTTCGTGTTGACCCTGAACGAGTTGTTAATGAATTAAGCAAGGGCGGCATCGTCATTGTAGCTGGATTTCAGGGTGTTACCTGGGATATGGATATTACCACTCTGGGGAGGGGTGGCTCTGACACTACGGCGGTTGCCTTGGCTATTGCCTTAAATGCCGAGATGTGCCAGATTTATACTGATGTGGAAGGTGTTTATGCTGCTGACCCTCGACTTGTGCCGGAGGCGAGTAAATTAAAAGAAGTTGGCTACGAGGAGATGCTGGAGCTGGCTAGCTATGGAGCCAAGGTGATGCATCCCAGGGCTGTAGAGCTAGCTGAGTTATATAATATACCTATATTAGTGGCTTCTAGCTTTAGCGATAGCCCAGGAACTATTATTTGTAAGGAGGCATCTATGGAGGTAAGAAATAAGGTTAGGGGCATTGCTCATGATACTAATGTAGCTAAGATTACTGTCGTTGGTGTTCCCGATCATCCTGGTATTGCTGCAGCAATCTTTGAGCCTCTGACTAGAGCACATATAAGTGTGGATACCATTGTTCAGAATGCTAGCGTGGAGAATATTACCGACCTTACCTTCACGGTAGCTCGAGGTGATTTGGTCAAGGCAATGTCTATTGTGGAACCTGTGATAAAATCCATTGGAGCAAAACAATGTGTTGCTGATTCTACATTGGCCAAGGTTAGCATTGTGGGGACTGGGATGCAAAATACCCCGGGCTATGCAGCCAGAATGTTTCGCACGCTTTTTGAGGAGGGCATTAACATTCAACTAATTACTACCTCGGAGATAAGGATAACTTGCATCATTTCTGAAGATAGAGTTAAGGATGCTACGCAGGCTTTATATAGAGCCTTCGAGCTGGAAAAATTTGCTTAGCATTGCCGACTTGTTATCATAAGTCTACAGAATTTGTTGTCGGGAGATGCATATAATGCGTTATCAACAAGAGGATGAGGAAACTCGATTAAGGCGCAGGCTGAGCGAGAAGGCTGTGGATCTTGCTGTCCTGGACAGGTGGGAAGAAGCAGAGATGGTGAATAAGAGTATAATTGAAAGGTTTCCTTCCGATGTTGAGGCTTATAATCGCCTGGGCAAAGCTTTGACGGAGTTGGGAGATTTTGCTCAGGCTAAGCAAGCCTACCTCAAGGCCTTGGCACTTGCTCCCGGTAATGCTATTGCTGATAAGAATTTGGCCCGTCTTGCTAGCTTGACCGAGTTTATGGATGATAAGCATCGCAAGGCTTTGCCCTCCAGAGCCCGGGTTCAAAAGGTTGCACCTGAGTTTTTTACCACTGAAATAGGCAGAAGCGGGATAGTAAACCTTTGCAATTTGGTTTCAGGCGAGATATTAGCCAAAATGGCTCTTGGTGATGAAGTGCAGTTGAAGGTAAAAGGGCAACGCTTAATTGTGGAGAGTGTCTACGGGGAGTATTTGGGGGAGGTTGAGCCAAAACATGCGTTACGTCTTATCAGGTTAGTAAAGAGTGGGAATGAATATGCTGCAGCCATTCTCAATGTACGTTTGCCCGATCAAGTGCAGGTAGTCATTAAAGAAGTGTATCAGCATCCTAGCCAGGTGGGGCACCTTTCCTTTCCTGTTCAAGTTAAAGAGCACCTCCGCTCTTATACTAGAGAGAGTTTTCTTAGACGCAAGTTAGCTATTGATGGAGCTGAGGCGAAGGAGGAGTCTGAGAGCCCTGAGGAGGAAGCTGAATCTTCTAAAAGTGAGGAAGAATTTTTACCGGAGGGTTTCTCTGTACTTGATGATGCCGGTCGTGAAAGAGAACTCGAGGTGTGATGGAAACCGGGATAGTAAACCTTATTGATATCGAGAAGGAGATGAAAAGCTCCTATCTCGATTACGCTATGAGTGTCATAGTCTCCAGGGCGCTGCCTGATGCACGTGATGGTTTGAAGCCGGTGCAACGACGCGTTCTTTATGCTATGGATGGCTTGGGGCTACATCATAATAATCCACATAAGAAGAGTGCTCGCATCGTTGGTGAGGTCATGGGGAAATATCACCCGCATGGGGATGCCCCGGTGTACGAAACCATGGTGCGCATAGCTCAGAATTTTTCCTTACGATATGTTTTGATTGATGGGCAAGGTAATTTTGGTAGCGTTGATGGTGACCCACCGGCAGCAATGAGATATACCGAAGCTCGCCTTGCTGAAATTGCTGAGGAGATGCTACTCGATAGTGATAAAAATACCGTTGACCTTGTTTCTAATTTCGATGATTCTCTCAAAGAGCCTTCTGTATTACCAGCGAGGTTGCCCAATTTATTGGTTAATGGCTCTTCAGGCATAGCTGTGGGCATGGCAACTAATATACCACCGCATAACTTAGGAGAGATATGTGATGCTATTGCCTATCTAATTGATAACTCGCAAGCTACCACGGGTGAGCTGATGCAGTTTGTTAAGGGTCCTGATTTTCCCACCGCAGGGATAATTTTGGGAAAAGAAGGGATAGAGAGCGCTTATGCTACAGGGCAGGGAAAGATTATGCTTCGGGCTAAAGCCAGCGAGGTGGATGGCAAGGGGGGCAAGAGACAAATAGTCGTTACTGAGCTTCCCTACCAAGTAAATAAGGCGGCTTTGGTGGAGAGGATAGCTGGCTTGGTTAAAGGGAAAAGAATCTCAGGGATAGCTGAGGTGCGTGACGAGTCGGATAGGGAAGGCATGCGCCTTGTTATTGAGCTCAGGAAGGATGCACAACCTCAGCGGGTACTTAATAATCTATATAAGTACACGCCAATGCAATCTGCCTTCTTTATCAATATGGTTGCCTTGGTTGATGGGCAACCTAAAATAATCAATCTTAAAGAGGCTCTAACCTGTCACATTGAGTTTCGTTTCCAAGTCATTACCAGACGTTCTCAGTTTGAACTTGATAAGGCAAGAGATAGAGCTCATATCCTCGAAGGCCTCAGAATTGCTTTAAATAACATGGAGCAAGTGCTCAGTATTATTCGGCAGTCTCAGACTGTGGAATCTGCTCGTGCTAATTTAATGGCAGCTTTAGCGCTATCGCAGATTCAAGCGCAAGCTATCCTTGATATGCCGCTTCGTAGATTGGCTAGGCTAGAGCAGGAGAAAATAGCTGAGGAGTATTCCACTGTGATAAAGAACGTTTCGTATCTAGAGGATTTGTTAGCTAGTCCTAGAAAGGTATTCTCGCTCGTTGCACAGGACGCCAGAGAGCTTAAGTCAAAGTATGGCGATCCCCGCCGGACCTCGGTGGAGGAAGAGGAAATAGCGGAATTTAGGAAGGAAGACCTTATTCCTCACGGGGAAATGGTAGTTACCTTGACTAGTCAAGGATTCATTAAGAGAGTCCCAGTTGACACTTATCGACTACAGCACCGTGGTGGGAAAGGTGTCATGGGAATGATGATCCGTGAAGCCGATACAGTGAGGCATATTCAGGTAGCCGATACACATGATAACCTGCTTTTCTTTACCAGCTCGAGTAAAGTTTATACTCTGAAGTGCTATGATATTCCCGAGGATTCATCCCGAACTACTAAAGGTATAGCCCTAGTCA
>CAZQDF010000034.1:6965-10262 GCA_964592065.1 uncultured Dehalococcoidales bacterium
TGCTATGATATTCCCGAGGATTCATCCCGAACTACTAAAGGTATAGCCCTAGTCAATTTATTACCTATTGACCTGGAAGATGAAGTAACTGGGTTACTGGCCACGGCAGACTTTCCTTCGAATATGTTCTTGTTAATGGCGACTTCACGTGGCGTGATAAAAAAGACTTCTCTAGATAAGTTTGCCTCAATTAGGAAGAATGGTCTTATTGCTATGAAGCTCAAGAAGCAGGACAAGCTAGTATCAGCTAGGGTAGTTGCTGATGAAGATGAGGTCATCTTGGTAACCCAAGAAGGACAAGCTACTAGATTTAAGGTTAAAAATTTAAGAACTGCATCTCGAACTAGCGGCGGTGTTCGCGGTATTCGTCTCATTGATGATTGTGTTATTGGCATGGATGTTGTCTTTCCTGATGCTTATGTGCTCTCAGTGACCCAAAATGGTTTTGGCAAGTTAACTCCGATAAAGAATTATCCTGTCCATAAATGGGGTGGCAAAGGGATTCGAGCTCATAGGGTCGGCGAGAAAACGGGGAAGGTAGCTATGTCTAGACTCGTCTCACTGCGAGGATACTTGGCTATGCTATCAGTAAAGGGCAATGTTGAGTGTATACCCATAGAACAGATCTCAGTTCAAGGAAGAAATAGTCGTGGTATACGTCTGATGACGTTAGCTGAAGGGGATAGCGTAGTTTCTTTTGCTAGTTGGGATTCCCTGGTAAGATAAAATCTTCTGAGCAAAAATTACCCATGGCTCCTTTTGCACTTAATCCTAGTCAAGCTGTCACCTTGAACCCTTCGCTTAGGGTGAATTCTGCGAAAGGCTTCAGGAATTCCTCCTTTTGCTCAGAGTGACAGGTAGAATCTTAAGGTCAGAATATAGTGGATGTTCTTCGGGGCTGATGCTTATCGAACAATATTTTGTTATCGTTGTGGTAGTTTCCCTTGTTCTTAATCTGGCGATACAGTGGTTCCTTCTTAAGCAGGCCAGTTTGGTTGTAGATTTCTTGGGTAATACTAGGTGACAGCCATATCTAAGATAGTTATGCTGATTTCAGCTGTTATCGCCGTAAAGATGATTCGCCAAGGTGTTGTACCAATTTTGGCTTGATGTTACTTTTTGCTAATATTTGTGCTGAGGAGACAGCAATGATTGAGTCACGAAGAGATTGGTTGGGAGGGCTTGTTAACGTACAAAAGAGGGGGAATGGCTGATGGGTGATGTTGTTAGCCGCAAACCGCCCGTGGTACGTTTTTCTCCCAAGGCTTGGCAACCAGCTATTTATGTTTATGAGACTAATAGAGAGGTGGTGTCCCTTGTTGATGAAGCACTTAAGTCCGCCTTGAAAGACTAATGGACATATCTCAAATGGAGTTAATTTTTATTCATGGTTCGGGAAATACGAGTGAAGTTTGGCATTATCAAATGGAGCATTTCCCAGACGCTGAGGCTGTTAGTCTTCCAGGGCATCTTTCTCCGGGGGGACCTTGTGCCAGCGTTGAAGATTATACTGATTGGCTGCATTGCTACATCTTGGAGCAAAAGTACTCTGACCCCATTTTGATTGGCCATTCTCTGGGCGGTGCTATTGTCCAGCTATATGCTCTGAAGCGCCCTGAGGATATTAAGGCTATTGCCCTTGTTGCTACGGGTGCTAGGCTACGGGTAGCTCCAGAGTATCTTTCAGCAATGCGTGAAGGCATAGAGAATCCTTCCACTTGGGTGCAAAACTTTGTTGAGCCTCGGTATAGCCACGTCGCTCCAGAATTAAGGGAAAAATTGATAGCTGAGGCAGTTCTGGTTGGAGCTAAAGTACAGCTGAATGATTATCTCTGCTGCGACAAATTTGACATCATGGAAAAAGTCCACCAAATTGAAGTTCCTACCTTGGTAATCTGCGGTAGTGAGGATGTGATGACACCACCAAAGTATAGCTCTTATCTGGCCACTAAGATTAAGGGGGCAAGACTCACTGTAATTGATGGTGGAACTCACTATGTTTTTGTGGAAAAGCCTGAGGCTGTTAACCAGGCCATTGAGCAGTTTTTAGGAAATCTTTAGTCCCTTTTACCTTTTCTTCTAACTAGCTTGTCATGTAAATTATGCTGGGCAACCTCCAAAAGCTATTGACATATCCGTAGTAACATGGCTAAATTAGGCATAAGGAGGTGAGAGATGTTTTGTTCTAAGTGTGGTGCGGAAAACCCTGAAGGAGCTGAGTTTTGCTCTAAATGTGGCGCTGCTCTTGGTGTTTCTGTCAAGCCATCTGAAGGTGGGAATAAACCAGGGGCGCAGAGTAGCACAGGGATGTCAGCCAATGTAGCCGGGCTTCTTTGCTATGTGGCTCATTGGGTAACGGGGATAGTTTTCGTGTTAATCGAGAAGAAGAGTAAATCTGTCAAATTCCACGCCTGGCAGTCCATTATGACCTTCGGCGTATTGTGGGTGGCGTGGCTTATCCTGTCAGTGCTCCTCGGGACAATTGGTCTGATGACTTTTTCACCCGGCTTGATTATTTTTGCCGGGGTCATGCATGTAATCCTAATGGTCCTAATTTGGGGGCTAATGATTGCCCTCATGATTCTAGCGTATATCGGAAAAATGTGGAAGGTACCCTGGGCAGGTAACTGGGCTGAGAAGCGAGCCAGCAAGTAAAGCTTTTTAGGCTTCGTTGCCCCTATTAAACTCCGGCTAGCTTTTTAGTGCCGTTAATGTAGGGCTTTGTTTCTCTAATCCTTCGGCCCACTTGGCCTCTAGGCTCTAAGATTCCCGGATAGAAGCGGTCGCTATGGAAAAACCTCTTCTAGCGCGGAATCTACCTATACGTTTCTTATCAACTTCTCTATCTTTTTCAGCAAGCCTGTGAAGTTCCAGAGTAGCCCCTCCTTAGCTCCATCAAGCTCTTTGCAGAGCTTGGTTGCCAATATTAAGGCGTTGGTAGCCCTGAGGGTTGCCCCCCAGGACTTTTCTGTAGCATCTCTGAGATTCCCCCTCTCAAGCTCTGCCATCTTTCTCATAAAGCGAGGTGGCATCATTGAAGAACTGTTTTACTCTCTCCATCATTTTGACCCTCTTCAGGTTCATCCAAATTCTAGCTTTTCTTCGGGGTAAATTCGTTAGATTGCTTAGCAACCCTATTTGTCATTCTGAGCGTAGCGAAGAATCTCATGGTGCTCAGGACAAGCTCCGCGAAGAATCTAGACCCTTCGCTATCGCTCAGGGTGACAGAATAAGCAATCGAGATAAACTTTTCCTCATCCTTTTCGTTTCTAGTATAATAGACATCAGGTTGATGTC
>CAZQDF010000035.1:0-9853 GCA_964592065.1 uncultured Dehalococcoidales bacterium
ATTGTGGACTTAATGCTGAGACTGCTTACTGCCAGGTTGCCGCTGATGAACTGGGAATGCGCATAGAAGACGTTTTTTACAGGCAACAGAATGACCCTGGCTTCTTCACGATGTCACCTGATTCCTCCACCAATATGTCTGTCAATGGCTTTGCTATCAGGAATGCTGCCAGAATTCTAAAGAGAAAGATTCTTGAAGCTGCCACGGCGCCTAAGGCGATGTCGCAGCGAGGTAGCTATGCGCCTGCTTTCCCAGGCATGAAACCTGAGGACCTGGACATTAAGGACAGTGTAATCTATGTCAAAGCAAACCCGTCAAATAGGATGACACTAGCCGAATTTGTTGGGCCTTCTGGGCCTGCGGGTCCTATGGCCGTCTATGAATTTGGGGAGGGAGCAGAGAGAACTGCTTTCACACCACCCCTCTTTGCGCATGGCTGGCAAGTCCAGATGGGCAGCTACAAAGAACACCATCGCCCCCGTCCTCGTTTGTGCCGGCAGGCATATTTCATAGAGATAGAGGTAGATACTGAAACGGGAGATGTTGAAGTAAAAAACGTGGTTACTGTCAACGATGTTGGCAAAGTGGTAAATTGGGAAGGCTGTGAGGGCCAGCAATATGGTGGTGCCTATATGGGTATAGGCAGGGCTCTGAGTGAGGAAGTTATCCACGACCCGATGACTGGTGTAATGCTTAACGGCAACCTTCTAAACTACAAATTTGCCACAATGCTTGACATTGAGTCGATAGACACTGAGCTTGTGGAGACTGGATTGGGTTATGGCCCCTATGGGGTGATTGGGATTGGTGAAGATGTTGGCACTGTTACACCTGGGCTTCTTATCCCCGCTATCCACAATGCCACAGGCAAATGGGTTGACGAGCTGCCTGCCACTCCTGAGAGAGTCCTCAGAGCGCTGGGGAGGGCATGAGAGATAGAATTAGAATGATAAAGAATTCGTATGTCTAAGCGCATCGATGCGGAGAAAGCGCTTCCAAATTTGGGAACAGCTAAAAGCTTCAGATAGGATAAGGAATATGGCTGAGGATGAAACGCCAAAAGCATTGGAGCTGCTAGACAATCTAAGAGCTGATAAGTACCCTTTGAAGGAATATAACAATATCGGGAAGCGTGGTGTGCGCCGTATAGATGGATATGAGAAGGCAACTGGAAAGGCAGAATATACCAGGGATGTACAACTACCGGGGATGCTGTATGCCAGATTTCTCACCTCCCCCTATCCTCATGCTGAAATAAAGAGTATGGATACCAGCAAGGCTGAGGCGTTGCCAGGTGTAAGATATATACTCAGATATGATGACCCTGAGTTACCACCCACAGCTGATCTAGGTGGTCATGTGTCCTCATCGCTGCCAC
Organism: uncultured Dehalococcoidales bacterium; assembly: GCA_964592065.1. Lineage (GTDB taxonomy): Bacteria > Chloroflexota > Dehalococcoidia > GIF9 > AB-539-J10 > JAFGBN01. The sequence continues at coordinate 1,379 of CAZQDF010000035.1, forward strand.
CTCTCCCCAAAGTAGCTCATTTCCAGGGGGAAGAGGTAGGGGCTTTTGTGGCTGCTGATAGCGAGGAAATCGCTGAACAAGCACTGAAACTAATAGATGTGGAATGGGAAGAGCGACCCTTCGTTCTGGACCCGGAGGAAGCATTGAAGCCGGATGCCCCTCTAGCAGACCCTGAGGCTTTCCCCTATAGTAACGTAGAAGACGAGGTTGTGGAAGTTGAGCTTGGTGATGTGGAGAAAGGTTTTGCAGGGGCTGATAAGGTGATCGAATTCAAGGTTACACGAACTGCTAATACTTGGGTAGGACCAGAGAGTCCTTGTGGCGTGTTCAGGTGGAATGGAGAATACCCTGAGGTTTGGGTTAAACAACAGAGACCCCATGTAAGCAAACGAGCAGTGGCTTCCTGGTTTGGCGGCATACTTATGAGCAAGGTCCAGATGCATTGCCCTTATCAAGGGGCGAGCTTTGGCGGATGGAGCCAGATGCCCTGGAATATGGGTGGTCACTACTGCGCCGCAGTCGTAGCTAAGAGGACTGGTCGGCCGGTGAAGTGGTTGTTTAATAGAAGGGAGGATTTCTACGGGGGCGAGATGGATGAAGGGGTATATTATTTTAAGGTTGGGGCCAAAAAAGATGGAACTATTACCGCGGTACAAAACAGATATATAGCTGCCAACGCGCAATATTCTAACGGGCCCGTGATGCATTTTTTTGAGAACACTAAAATTTCCAATATATATGGAAAGAGGATAAAAGTGAGGATAAATAAAGGGCCAACTACCGCGGTTCGATGCGAGCAGAACCCCAACTGCCTTCCTTTGAGCTTAGTATTTGACCGTGTCGCCGTTGCATTGGGACTTGACCCGATTGAGGTTGCCCTTAAGAATGATGGCGCCGAAGGACATGATATGGCATGGCTGGATGAGCATAAGGCTGCTATGGGGTTCCAGGTTAGAGATAGCCTGAAGGAATGCGTGGAGAAGGGCAAAGCAGCCATAGACTGGGATAATAAGTGGCATGCACCAGGTACGAAGAAGCTTCCCAACGGCGAGATGCATGGCATAGCCTTTACCTGGACACATGAATGGGAGGATTCAGCTGGCTCAAGTGAAATGGCGATACGCATTGAACGTAATGACGGGTCAGCCAGCATTTTATCTTGTCATTCTGATATTGGAGTTAATGCTGAGACCGCTTACTGCCAGGTTGCCGCTGATGAACTGGGGATGCGACTGGAAGACGTTTTTTACAGGCAGCAGAATGACCCCGGTTTCTTTGCCATGACGCCTGATTCCTCCACCAACATGGCTGTTAATGGGTTTGCCATGAGGAATGCTGCCAGGATTTTAAAGAGGCAGATTCTTGAAGCTGCCACTACGCATAAGGGGATGTCGCAGCGAGGCAGCTATGCGGCTGCTTTCCCGGGGATGAAACCTGAGGACCTGGATATCAAGGACAGTGTAATCTATGTCAAAGCAAACCCGTCAAATAGGATGACAATAGCCGAATTTGTTGGACATTCTGGACAAGCGGGACCTATGTCAGACTATGAATGTTTCGGCATCAGGACAGATTTCACATTGCCGCTCTTTGCTCACAGCGCCCATGTCCAGATGGGAGCCTATGCGTGGCCCAACCCCCGTCCTCGTTTGTGCCGGCAGGCACATTTCCTAGAAATAGAGGTAGATACAGAAACTGGGGAAGTTGAAGTAAAGAAGGTGGTTACTGTCAACGATGTTGGCAAAGTGGTAAATTGGGAAGGCTGTGAAGGCCAGCAATATGGTGGTGCCTATATGGGTATAGGCAGGGCTCGGAGTGAGGAAATTATCCACGACCCGGTGACAGGAGTAATGCTTAACGGCAACCTTCTAAACTACAAGTTTGCCACAATGCTTGACATTGAGTCGATAGACACCGAGCTTGTGGAGACTGGAATGGGTTATGGTCCCTACGGGCTGCTTGGGATTGGTGAAGATATTGCCACTGTTACACCCGGGCTTCTTATCCCCGCTATCCACAATGCCACAGGCAAATGGGTTGACGAGTTGCCTGCCACTCCTGAGAGAGTCCTCAGAGCGCTGGGGAGGGCGTGAGAGACACAACTTAGGATGATAAAGAATTAGCATATCTAGTGCATCTATGCGCGGAAAGCGCTTCCAAACTTGGAAGCAGCTAAAAGCTTCAGAGAGGATAAGGAGTATGGCTGAGGATGAAGAGTCAAAAGCATTAGAGCTACTAGACAACCTAAGAGCTGATAAGTACCCTCTGAAGGAATATGACAATATAGGGAAGCGTGGTGTCCGCCGCATAGATGGATATAAGAAGGCGAGCGGTGAAGCAGAATATACCAGAGATGTGCAACTGCCCGGGATGCTTTATGCTAGGTTTCTTACATCCCCCTATCCCCATGCCGAAATAAAGAGTATGGATACCAGCAGGGCAGAAGCATTGTCCAGAGTAAGATATGTGCTCAGATATGACGACCCCGAGCTACCAGCTACAGCCGATCTAGGAGGTCATGTGCCCTCGTCACTGCCCCCTCTCCCCAGAGTTGCTCACTTCCAGGGAGAAGAGGTAGGAGCTTTTGTGGCTGCTGATAGCGAGGAGATCGCTGAGCAGGCGCTGAAATTAATAAATGTGGAGTGGGAAGAGCGCCCCTTCCTCTTGGACCCGGAGGAAGCGTTGAAGCCAGGTGCACCTTTAGCAAACCCTGAGGCTTTCCCTCATAGCAATATAGAAGACGAAACCGTGTTTGAGCGCGGTGATGTGGAGAAGGGTTTCGCCGAATCCGACAGGATTATTGAATTCAAGGCTATGCGAACCTATAATGCCTGGATGGGACCAGAGGCTCCTTGTGGTGTGTTCAGATGGAATGGAGAAGAGCCAGAGGTTTGGGTCAAACAGCAGAGACCACATGTAGCCAAACGTGTTATAGCTTCTTGGTTTGGCGGCATACCTATGAGCAAGATCGAAATGCATTGTCCCTATCAAGGTGCAAGCTTTGGCGGGTGGAGCCAAGTGCCCTGGAATATGGGTGGGCACTACTGCGCTGCGGTCGTAGCCAAGAGGACTGGTCGGCTGGTGAAGTGGTTGTTTGATAGAAGGGAGGATTTCTATGGGGGTGAGATGGATGAAGGGATATATTATTTTAGGGTAGGGGCTAAGAAAGATGGTACTATTACCGCGGTAGAAGTGAGATTTGTGCAGACTAACTCACAATACGGAGTTGGACCTGTAATGCACCTTATTGAGAACACTAGAATCCCTAACATATACGGTAAGAGGCAGAGGGTGTGGGTGAATAAAGGATTGAATACTGCGGTAAGGTGTGAGCAAAATGCGAATTGTCTTTCTTTTACTTTGGTATTTGACCGTGTCGCCGCTGAACTGGGACTTGATCCGATTGAGGTTGCCCTTAAGAACGATGGCGCCGAGGGACATGATATGGTCTGGCTCAACAAGCGTAAGGCAGAGATGGGGTTCCAAGTTAGAGATAGCCTAAGGGAGTGTGTGGAGAAGGGCAAAGCAGCCATAGACTGGGATAACAAGTGGCATGCGCCGGGTACTAAGAAGCTTCCCAACGGCAAGATGCATGGCATGGCGTTTACCTGGACTCATGAATGGGAGGATTCAGCTGGCTCAAGTGAAATGGCGATACGGATTGAACGTAACGACGGGACAGCCAGCATTTTATCTTGTCGCTCTGATATTGGGGTTAATGCTGAGACTGCTTATTGCCAGGTTGCCGCTGACGAACTGGGGATGCGGCTGGAAGATGTTTTCTACAGGCCGCAGAATGACCCTGGGTTTTTCGCAATGACACCTGATTCCTCCACAAATATGGCTATTAACGGGTTTGCTATCAGGAATGCTGCCAGAATCCTTAGGCGAAAGATTCTTGAAGCGGCTACGAGCCCTAGGGCGGTTTCGCAGCGGGGTAGCTATCCCGCCAGTTTTCCTGGCTTGAAACCTGAGGACCTGGACATCAAGGACAGTGTCATCTATGTGAAAGCAGACCCGCCGACAAGGATGACACTAGCAGAATTCGTTGGACCTTCTGGATCTGTAGGTCCTCTATCTAGTTTTGAGTTTATTGCAGGAGCTAGAACTAATTTCACAGGGCCGCTCTTTGCTCACGGCTGGCATACCCAGACGGGATGTTACATAGATGAAGCACCCCAGTTCCGTTTGTCCAATCCCCGTCATCGTTTCACCAGACAGGCACATTTCATCGAGGTAGAGGTGGATACCGAGACTGGTGAGGTAGAAGTAACCAGAGTGGTTAACGTTAACGATGTTGGCAAGGTGGTTAATTGGGGAGGGTGTGAAGGACAGCAGTATGGTGGCAGCTACATGGGGATAGGGAGAGGCCATAGCGAGGAGGTTGTCTATGACCCCGTGAGTGGGGTGATGCTTAACGGCAATCTTGCGAACTACAGATTTGCCACCATGAATGATGTTGGCCCCATAAACACCATCCTTGTCGAGACTGGAATGGGTTATGGTCCCTACGGGCTGCTTGGGATTGGTGAAGATATTGCCACTGTTACACCTGGGCTTCTTATCCCCGCTATTTACAATGCCACAGGCAAATGGGTTGATGAGCTGCCTGCCACTCCCGAGAGAGTCCTCAAGGCACTGGGGAGGGCATGAGAGATAGAATAGGATTAGTAAGTTGCTGTGGTTTCATAGGTTTTCTTGAATTAACCATTGACTTTCCATAATTAGGACTCCTATAATAAATTAATGAACCATCGAAGAAAGGCGAATGGAAGCCTGAAGGGGGGGTGATGTGAATGTGATATCTATTTTAGCAAGCTAGAATTTTAGGAAATGGAAGGAGGCTTTATATGAAAGGGAAAAGCTTGGTAGGAGTCTTAGTTAGTGTGATTTTAATTCTAGGGTTAGTGCTGGCTTGTGCCCCAGCAGCGCCACCAACAGAACCGACAGAACCGACGACACCGACACCAACAGAACCAACGGAACCAGCACAGCCAACAGAACCAACAGCACCCGGAGAGGGGTTTAAACTTGAGGATACGCCGGAGATAAAAGATAGGACACCAATCCATGTGGCTGTGATGGGGTTCAGCGCCCCTCAGCTAGAGCCTCAAATACGAAAGTGGGAAGAATACACTGGGTTTCCATTGACTTACGAGTCAATGACCTTCGAGGTGGTATATCCCAAGCTAAACTTGGAGCTTGTAGCGGGAACTGGTAACTATGATCTCATTCCTGTGGAGGCCTCTTACACCTGCGAGTGGTCTCCCTACCTCTGGGATATATATGAACTGGCTGATAAGTATGACCCGGGAGGAGCCGCCGCCCTTCGTGTTGATATGGACCAGCAGTATCCAGCTATTATACGCCAAACTTCTGATAGGTCAGGGAAACTGTGCGGAGTCCCATTCTTCACGTATCAGTGTGGCATGATGCTCCGACAGGATGCGTATGACGACCCCACGGAGCAGGCAAACTTTAAGGCAAAATACGGCTATGAGCTAGCCCCACCCACCACCTACGATGAGCTTTATGATCAGGCTGCGTTCTTTACCAGAAAGAAGGGTGAACTGTTCAAAGGTGAGCCCCTGGAGTGGGACCTTTGGGGTGAGGCTATAATGGGCAGAGTTGAGATAAATGACGAGATGAGCGGCGAGATCTGGGCACGTGGCGGGCATTGGATGGACATAGAAAGGGATGCGAAAGGTAACGCTATAGGCTTCGTAGTAACCAAAGAAAACAAAAAGATAATTACCGAGGCTCTCAGCAGCTTGAAAATGCAGCTGGACAACTGGTGTTCCCCTGGATGTTTAACTGGTTGGTGGGATTATACCATCCCACAGTTCATACAGGGGAGACACATCATTATGCCTCATGGCTACATGGACTTCTGGGGGTGGATTGATGATATTTATGACGTGATCCCTGATGCTGACGTACGTGGCTACCATAGTCCAGGTGAAACAGGTCGTGCTTATGCCGGTAATTTCTACGAAGGTGCCCCCATAGCCGCCAGAAATCCAGAGGCAACTTATTGGCTGATGAGGTATTTGGCCAGCGAAGAAGCTCAAAGAGCTATGATTGAGATGGCGATGGCGGGCACACGGATGGATGTTCTGAAGGATCCTAAATATCAAACGGGTGACTGGGAACGTGCGGTTGGCAGACAGAATGCTACCCTGGATATGTTATTCACAACCACAGAAACGGCTGATGCTATGGATGACTACATCTGGTTTAACTCTGCTGCCGGAGGTAAGATATATGAGATGACCATAATTGTAGGCCACGAGGCTATGGCTGGCATAAGAACAATAGATGAGGCTGCGGACGAGATAGTGAACCAGATGGTATCGCTACAGGCAAAGTATGGAGAGCTCCCGGTCAGGGATGAGACCTAGTAAAGATAGTACAAGTTACGAGCTACCCCCGAAAATATCGTCCCAAACGGGGGTAGCTCCCTTCTATTTCAAACTAGGAAAGAGGCCAGATATAAAGAGACGCATGCCGCTTAAGTTATGGGAATGAAACTAAGGAAAGGAGTTCGTCCATAGAATTGCAGAGAAAAACAACATTGTGGGAAACCCTGACAAGGGAAAAGTACTTTAGATGGACTCTTCTCATTCCACTTTTACTGGTGCTGGCCATATTCATGTTCTACCCCATGTTCTACTGCTTGCATTTCTCAAGCCGAGAGGCATTTCTAGCCCAGCCTAGCTTCTTTGTTGGCTGGGAAAATTACCGAGCGATTCTACACGACGCTGCATTCTGGAATGCGCTTGGTAATACCTTTCAGATCCTGGTTATATGTATAGTCGCTGAATTGCTCATCGGCATAGGGGTTGCTCTTATGCTTAACCGGGGATTCAGAGGACAAAACACGATACGAGGAGTCTGCATGCTGCCTCTTCTAGTATCACCATTGGCTATGTCGTTGGTATGGAGTCTCTTGCTTCAATTTGATGTTGGCTTAGTAAATCAGACTTTGTATGCCATTGGGATTGCCAAGGTTCAGTGGTTTGCACCAGACCTAGCAATATATTCTATTGCCTTTATTACCATCTGGAAATGGTTCCCTTTCTCGGTATTTGTTCTGCTTGCCGGTATGAAGGGGTTGCCCAGGGATTCATTTGAAGCGGCTAAGGTGGATGGCGCCTCCGGTTGGTATACCTTCCGGAAGTTAACCTTGCCCATGTTGATGCCACTTATAATGATTATTGTCCTGCTCAGGACAATGTGGTTGATAAGGCTATTTGACCCGATCTACGGGACTATGCGAACTGCTACCGAAACAGAGACGCTAGATTACCTGATTTATCGAATTACCTTTACTTACTTTGATATAGGGCTTGGCTCGACACTGGCAATGATTTCTTTGTTTCTGACCATTATTCTTGCTTCTGTCTTATTCCGGCAGTTGATGAAAGCGCTGGGGGCAGTTCAGTGAGCTTAGAGGGAGAGAAAGGATGAGACAAAGGGTGTTTTTTTGGCTGGGAGTAGCTATTCTCCTGGCAATAGTCATCCTACCGGTGTTATGGATATATTTGGCCTCATTGAAGTCGCAGGCTGATATCTACGCAGTGGGGCTTGCAAAAGTGTTTGCTTTTTCCCCTACTCTTGCGAACTATGAGCTTCTGTTTACTGGGACGACTTTTGGTTTGGAAATGAGGAATACTGCCATCATAGCTGTTGCCAGCACCGCCCTGGTGATGCTCGTCTCATTGCCCGCCAGCTACAGCTTTGGCCGGTGGAATACGGGAGGAGGCATGCTGCTTTTTGTCACAATTTCAACCAGGATGTTCCCCGCCGCAGTAGCCGCTATACCTTTCTTTTTTGCTTTTAAGGCTTTGGGACTCCTGGATACACATATTGGGTTAACTCTACTGTATCTATATTTTAATATGTCGTTTGCTACTTTCTTATTATTTGGATTTTTCAGGGAGATACCCAGGGAGCTCGAGGATGCGGCTATGGTGGATGGATACAGCCGAATGGGAATTTTCAGAAAGGTGATATTTCCACTGATTAAGCCGGGTGCGGCGATTACAGCTGTATTTTGCCTGGTATTCGCCTGGAATGAGTTCTTGTTCGCCTCTCTGTTTACCCGGATAAACGCTAGAGTAGTTTCCGTAGCCCTACCAATGTGGATAGGTGGGCCCAAGATTGACTGGGGACCTATGATGGCGGCAGTGGGTCTTGCTATTCTACCCACCTTGCTGGCTGCCTGGTTCATGCAGCGGTATATAATACGTGGGCTGACATTTGGAGCAGTAAAGGGATGACGGGAGGAACATCTAGGTTTTTGAGGAGGGATATGACTATAGAAGTGGGGGTCACTAGAAGAGATGAAGTCGATTAAGAAGATACTACCGCGGATGACAACAGGGGACTGGATATTCTGGGCGGTTATAGCTTGGCTTAGCGTCAATCTCATCTGGCTTGGGCTGGTGGAGAAATTTATCCCGTTATGGGTAG
>CAZQDF010000036.1:0-9790 GCA_964592065.1 uncultured Dehalococcoidales bacterium
TTATTTTACAGGAGTCTCGCATTCAAGGTGGTCCTATTTTCGGGGGGCAGGCCACCATAACTATGCAGGTACGGGTGAAGTAATTATGAGATGTAGCTTTGTTCTAACCTAACTCTCGCAAAATTTTCATTAAGGCACACTCAATCAATGTTCTTCATATGGAGTGCTGATAGACCACTTCGGTGCCAGATGCCTTGAGATACAGGCTCTAAAGATGATTAATCACTACTGCCAAGAAGTGCGTGCCCAAAATCATCTAAGGAGTCATACTTAACCTCTATTCGACTAGCGACGTCCCCTACCCTCTTATCTTTCAAAGGCATTTTGGCTAAGACTTGTTCATCTTTGTATTTGATTCGCAGCTCTACTATGAGCCTGACCAGTCCAACCGAGGGATAACAATGGTGCATGTTATAGTCAGGCATATACCTATTGAACGGAAAGGTTACATATATATACTCTACGAATTTCGTTCGCTCATAGTCATCCAGTACAGTTGTGTTAAAGTAAAACTTATCATGCTCAGTTATAATTTTGATAGAAAATGGGTGGGACACACCAATCACCCCAGATGGCCAGTCAAGATATATCCGAAAAGGTAGCACTTCAAAAAGTCGGCCTAGCTTTTTCAGGCATCGAAGTAGCCAATCGCTTCCCATCCAATCGGTATAATGCACATCTATATAATTTTTCAAAGACCTAATATCTTCTTGTAACTCTTTGTCATATTGTTTGATGCGGTTTGGCATAGCTTTCTCTAGTCCAATTTCAAGGAATTTCCTGACATAATTATATCCCCAACAAACCCCGAATAGAAGACATATAGAAGGCTAACACTTGCTTAACGCAAAGGACCGTCAAACTGCTGGTCAAAATAGCTATAACCTTAGAGCTACCAGATAGGACTAGACTCCCCCTTGACAATGCCCGTAAGCGGATGTATAAAGGAAGCTAAGAGACAGCAAAAACTCTTGGGGGATAAGCAGTTTATTTGGTTGTTGGGTCAATACTTTCGTCAAATAGGGGAGAACGGAGGTTATACCGTAGATGAAGGTTAGTAAGAAAGTAAAGTGGTTTGGCCTCATATCCCTTGCTCTGATATTCTGCTTTGCTCCATTGGTAAATATGCCCTATCAGGTTATAGTCCAGCAGCGAGTCCCTGAAACATATACCACCGTTGAACCTTACACAGTTCAGGAAGAAGTGAAGGAACCCCATGAAACTTGGGTTAATATTTATGACCCACCTTCCCAAGGTGAACGGAGAACGTCAGCATGGCGGACTATACCAACAACAGAATACAGGACAGTCCTTAAGGAAGTTACCAAGTATAGGGAAGTTACCAAGACACGGATGGTTTACCACCCAGTTGTTGAAACACGGACAAGGCGAGTTTCCATACTTAGATATTTACTGAGGTAATCCAATTTTGATAGCCACCCACTGGCAATCGGCTATCTGGTAGCCCACCCACTTGTGGAATCTAACTGAATTCCAGAATAGCCCACTGCTATAGGGAGTAATCTTAACCATACCACTAACTACCCAACCATCGTTGAAGCCATGTGGTTGCTAAATCATACCATCAGGTTGCTAAATGATGAGTTTTGTTGCTTTTTGTCACCAACGCCTATTTGCAAACTGGAGTTTTGCCCGAGTGTAGCATTGCCTGTGTGCGGCTGTGATTATGTAAAGTTGTGCTACTTTCTGACAATCAGTCGTAGCAACGAGTAGAAATCAGGGTAGATACTTATTTATATATTTTAATATCTACCCAAAAGTCTACCCGCTAAGATTGCGAATGCTAATATCTGGCTCAGTATCTACTTCAATGCCTAGCTCTCTAGCTTTGGCTTCCAATAGCTCCTTGTCAATGACAACTTTGCGTTCTCCATGGGAAGTTTTAACTTCAAAACCAAGGTCTCTCACCATGTCGGCAACCGCCCAAGCACTTGGCTGCCAGTTACACTCCTTTTCTAACTTATCCCTGATTTCACTCAGTGGAACCATAGCCTTCTTGGAGGATGCTACCAGAGCATTAAACACTTCCGCTTCTGGTTCAAACTCCTGCCCCAGTTTTAGTTTAGCCACTGCCTTCTTCACCTCCTTCAGGCTATACATTAGCCATTCTATATCTCCGCAAGTAGCAGCTACTGCAATTAGTGGTTTCCAAGTATCAGCAGCCCTACCTGTTATAGACATATCGGGAAGCTCTGCAAACTTTTGGAGTGACTGGCTACACAATTGTTTTAGTCCTTCTCTAAGACTGTCGGGGATTTCTGACACATGATAGTTACCTGGCTTATTTCTAGTTTTAATTACAATAGCTCTATTTACAGTAGCAGCATCGTTGAAAGGTTTTCTCTTGTGGAGAACCGTAGCACCAAAATAGGTTACTGAAGAATCAAACCATCCAGTGCCCGTTGTCCTCTTCACCGATGTCTTAGCAGTTTGCTTACCATATCTATTGGAGATTTAGTGCCTAGCCAAGAAGGTTTATAAACTAACTGTGCCAAAACCTTCATGGCATCACTCTTCCCGGTGCCCGTCGCTCCTTGAAAAAGCAGTATCGGATATAATTGTAGTTGTTCTAAACCATAGGTTCCTACAGCATAATAAACGCAAGTCTTAGCAGCCTCATTGGTCAGTCCTGAAGCAGTTTGTAGTGCCATAACCGCTGGGTAGACTTGCGGAAAAGTGTTGTAGAACTTGGTCTGCGCATCAAGAGCAACTCTCTTAGTATTAAAGAAATCCTGGATTTGATAAATCAAGTGGTCAATGTCATCATAGGTTTTGATTTGGGCTAATATTTGCTGGACAGTCTCAGCGTCAAATCCTACTTCACCCAGCAATTCAGCTAGATAGGGAATTAACTTATTTACATCAGCCAGCTCATTCATTACCTTCCTCGTTGCCCGCTAGGGCTGGCTTAATTAGCTGTAGCTCGGATATTCTATACCTGCCACCTGGCGTCTTAACTGGCTTTATTTTGTTCTCTCTTATCCAAGCGTAGATAGTCTCTCTAGACACATGCATCTTCTCTGCTGCTTCTGGTATGGTCAGAAGCTCAGAAGACATATCCATCGGCTCTGGCACTTGTATTGTTATTGTGTGACCCTTACCACTTCGACGCTTACTTCCGAAACTGTGATTCCATAGCAGCCAAGGCAAGTAAGTACTGAGCTCCTGTGACAATGGCTCACGTTGGTCACACTTGTCTTTGTGGTAAATATGCACAGGCGAAAAAGCCATATCTTCTGTAGGGTTTTGCAAAGTGACTATAGCCTTTCTCCAATCTTCTATTGGTTTGCCACAGTGGTCACAGGTAAGCATTGGAATATCCTTCCCTTTGTAATGCCTGACTGATAATGCCATGTTTCTTTCCTCTTTTCTTAGCGTATTGCGAAGTCGTATTGCTTTTTCTCTATTGTAGCAGATGTGCTCCATTTTGTCAACTATCGACAGGTAGTGGTTATATATGCTACCATTGAAACACAGCAATGGGTATGAGCTGTTGATAGAACAAACATCAGTAGGAGGTCAAGAAAAATGAAGAGGTTAAAACAGAGTCAACTAGCTAAAGAGATAGGCATGAGTAAGAGCTATTTGAGTATGATTCTATCAGGCCAGAGAAAAGCTCCAGAACCAATTCGTTCACAACTACCTGTGAACTTTCAAGCTAAATTATGCTTGGAAGGCAGGCACTCTACCACTGAGTTACTCCCGCACACCGGGGCAGGACAGGTTGAGTCTCTGCCCTCACGGTTTTAAGCAGCGTATGCTACCGGCTGCTGAACTATGCCCCGTACAGCTAAATATTATAAATAAGGAAGGATACTGGAAGCAACTAACCTTGCTTATCCAGGGTAAATCAAGCTGCAAAACATGCTATCTTTGTTTTAAGTTTGTTGTACTCCTCACTTACCCTTTTTTGAATCATCTCTATATCCGTATCCGACAAGTGCCGAAAACGGCCCTGCGGCTTTAAATACTCCTCCACTGGCTTGAGACTGGGCCTATCAATATTTAATTTGTACCTGCCATTCTCCACTTCGTAGAGAGGAAAGACGCCCGTTTCCACAGCAAGGCGACCTATCCCAATAGTCGAATCTGGAGGCACCCTCCAGCCTGTAGGGCAAGGAGCGAAAACATGAATGTAAGCCGGACCCTTAATCTCTGCTCCTTTCTTAACCTTATTCATCAAATCAAAGGGGTAACTGGGGCAGGCTGAAGCTACATACGGTATATTGTGAGCAGCAACAATCTCAATCATATTCTTCTTCCAGGTTGTCTGCCCAATGCTAACTTTTCCTGCCGGAGTAGTGCTGGTTGAAGCTCCATAAGGTGTAGCACTCGACCTCTGGATTCCTGTGTTCATGTAAGCTTCATTGTCAAGGCAAATATACAGGATATCATGACCTCTTTCCAATACTCCTGACAGGGCGGCAACTCCTATATCGTTAGTTGCTCCGTCCCCAGCAATAGCAACACAATTGATTTTCCTCTCAGGCATCTTGCCTTTATCCATTAAAATCCTGTAGGCTGATTCTATCCCCGACATTTGAGCGGCAGCGTTTTCAAACAGCGTTTGCATCCACGGGATTCGCCACGCAGTATCGGGATACATTGAGCCAACACCTGCCCAGCAGCCAGCAGGGATACCAACTATGGTGTCTTTGCCTAGAGCTTTCAGGGATAATCTGATAGTTAAACCTGAGCCACAGCCCTGACAAGCCCTATGCCCCGGAGTTAGAAGCTCGTCTTTAGCGACAAGATTTTTACCAAATTTTATTAATTCACCTTGCATTCTTACTCCCTTATGCCTATAGTCTCGAATACTTCCTCCGACCCTTTCTCCGCAATCTCTCTACCTTTGTCAAGCGCATCTTCGAATTGCTCAACAGATAGATTCCTGCCACATAACCCACCTATAAGCCCTGCAAATTTTATGTCCTTCCTCTTATCAAATAAAGCTGATTTAACCTCGGAGATGATAGGGCCTCCAGGACCACCAAGGGAAATACAGCGGTCAAAGACAACGAGGGTTTCCGCATCCTTTATCGCCTGGTAAAGCTCCTCAAACGGGAAGGGCCTCCACAAATGCAAGATTATAAGTCCTACATCTTCGCCTTTATCTCTCTTTCTGTCTATCGCCACTTTTGCCGTCTCGCTGAGGCATCCCGTGCTCATCAGTAATGTTTTAGCACCTTCGGTCTTATATGACTCGATAGGCGAATAATAGCGCCCAAATATGTCTCCGAATTCCTTCCACGCCTGGAGTATTATTTCCTTAGATTCCCTCAAGGTTACATCTTGCGCTTTCTTTATCTCTGCGTATATACCAGGGCCCATTACCATTGAATAGGACATCGGGTTATCAGGGTCAATAGCATAAGGGTGCTGGTACGGGGGAAGAAACCTGTTTACTTCTTCCTGCTCTGGCAGAATCACCGGCTCTACCACGTGCGATAGCGTGAACCCATCCAGATGAACCATTACTGGAAGCAAAACCCTGGGGTCTTCGCCAATACGGAAGCTTGATAAAACAAAATCAAAGACCTCCTGGTTATTCACAGCGAATAGTTGAATCCAGCCTGTATCCCTGGCAGTCATGGCATCCGAGTAATCACCCCAGATATTTGCTGGTGGAGCCACAGCTCTATTACATACTGCCATAATCACAGGTTGCCTCATGGCTGAAACCCAATGAAGAACTTCGTGCATAAGGAAAAACCCCTGGGAAGCGGTAGCAGTGAAAGTCCTGGCCCCTGCTGCCGAAGCTCCATAACAGGCGCTCATGGCTGAGTGCTCCGACTCAACAGGTATGTAACTTGCCTTCAGTTCTCCATTAGCCACATAGTCAGCCAGGCGCTCAATGATATGTGTCTGAGGCGTTATGGGATAAGCAGCGATGACATCGACATCAGCCATCCTTGCCGCCTCAGCAGCAGCAAACGAGCCCTCTAAAGCTATTCTTTTACTCATTTTTCTTCTTCCTCTATCATTGTTATAGCCTTCTTGGGACATACTTGCGGGCAAATGCCACATCCCTTGCAAAAGTAAAGGTCAGGCTCATAATAGCCGTCATCAAGGGGTGTTATTGCCCCATCGGGACAATAGAGCCAGCATAAGCCACATTTGTTGCATTTTTCCCTATCCACAACAGGTCTTTGAGATCTCCAATCACCGGTTTTGTATCGGACGGCACTTCCAGGCTCCGTGAATACATTGCCAAACCTCATATCTCTCCATGTTAGCTCAGATATCGCTTTAGTCTTTTTCTCTGCCATTTGTCATTCCTTTATCACAGTTTCATCATAAGCCCTTTTCATAGCCTCGATATTTGCTCCAGCACGTGCCCCGAACCGCTCCTTCAGCTGCTCAACCAAAGAATCCATCTTGACAACCTCAGTGACTCTTTCCAACGCGCCCATCATGGCGGTATTGGTGATAGGCAGCTTTATTGTTTCCCTGGCAATCTTGGTAGCATCAACCGAGGCTACAGGCCACTTAAAACCAAACTCTGATTTTAGTTGCTCAGGCGATTTTCTTGAATTAATTATGATTTTCCCGTTCTTCTTAAGTCCGGAGGTCACATTGATTGCACCAAGCAACCTTGGGTCAATGACCACCACTATGTCGGGCTCATCAATATTCGTCCTGACTCTGATAAACTCATTGCTTATCCTAAGGAAAGCAACAACAGGTGCTCCTCTCCTTTCAGGTCCAAAGCTAGGGAACGACTGAGCATATTTTCCCTCACTTATAGCAGCGCTGGCAACCAACTCTGCCGAAGTTACTGCCCCCAATCCTCCCCTACCATGCCACCTCACCTCAAGAATCTCCTCCATAATGTAACACCTCCTTTACTTTTCTGTAGACAAGTGCAGAAATTCCTCAGCCAAATCTGCAGGCAAGCTCCCAGCCTATAGGGCAAGAGCATAGAATATGCACATAATTAGTCTGGTCAATGCTGAATTTTCCCGCTGGAGCAGTAGTAGTCGGAGCTCTATATGGCATAGCGTTTCATCTCTGGATTCCTGCATTCATGTACGCTTCGTTATTAAAACAGAGATGTGGCAGATTATGGCTCCTTTCAAAAGCTCCCTGCAAAACTTGGATTCCTATAATACCTCTCTCCATCAAAATCTTCAACCCTCTTTAATGTCCTTATGGAGACAGGCTTGCCCACCAGGTTCCATATAAGCGCCTCTTCGCTTGGGCATGGCACTCATAACTCCCATAGAGAGCAGAGCATCAGTAGTTATGTGAAAGAAACCAACTATCATCTTAGCCATGGGGAGTAACTCCCCCGCTATTACACTTGATTCGCTCTGCTTCCCTCTCGTCCCAGATTAAATCCGATATTTACCGCTTTCAGATTCATTTCTTTGAATCTTTCCGGTATATGTTCCTCTATAGCAGAGATAAGAGCATCTTTGGTAACCACCTTGCTTATTTCTACTGCTGCCCCTAAGGCGATTATATTCGCAACCATCTTAGAGTTAAGCTCTTTAGTTGCTGCTTCGGTAGCAGGAATCCCTATATGTTTCAGAGTGCTGTTTTCTTTGGGAGATACCAGTTGCTCATCCTGGATAACCACGCCTTCCTCAGGTTTAACCTTGCCAATATATTTATCATATGCACTCTGGTACATAGCAATTAAAAAATCTGCTTCAAGTACATATGGGAAGGTTGTTGGTTTGTCGGATATTACAACTTCAGACTCGCATTCCCCACCCCTAGCTGCTGAGCCATAAGAGTTCGTGCCGCTAACCCATTTACCATCATTGAAGGCAGCATGGCCAAGTATTGTTCCTGCCAGAACAATACCCTGCCCTCCAAAACCACAGAGTATAACCTGTTTAACTTCTCCCATTGGAAAACTCTCCTGTTATTATTTTCCCTTCCAGCTCTGCTGGCGATAAGCCCTCAGCATCCTCTTTCGTGACACACCTGTCCTCAAAGAATTTATATGCCTCTCTGGTTGTATCAAGTCGGTTCTGCCTTCCAAACTGGGTTGGACAAGGCGATATAACGTCAATAAAAGTAAATCCTTCGATTTGTAATGCCTTCTTGATGCTGCTTATCACCTCAGAAGTCTGGGTAACCAGGTACCTGGCTGTATAGGCCGCACCAGCTGCAAGCACAAGTTTGCATATATCAAACGGATAATACGGGTTCCCCTCATGTGTTGTCTGTGTAACGGCACCCTTCGGCGTCGTAGAGCAAGCTTGACCACCGGTTTGCCCGTAATTCACATTGTCAGCGCATATGGTTGTAATGGGCATATTTCTACGAGCGGCGTGGATAAGATGGTTCCCGCCAATATCTATCAAATCTCCATCTCCACTAATAACCATTGTTTTTAATTTCGGGTTGAACATCTTGGCTCCAGTGGCAAAGGCGAGAGACCTACCATGCAGGGTATGAAGAGTGTCACCGTTGATGCAGGGACTCGCTATCCAGCCACCACAACCTATACCTGATACAAACAACATGTCATCAATGTTTATTCCGAGCTCATAAATTGCCCTTAAGATGAGCCTCAACAGGCTCCTGTGGCCACAGCCAGGGCAAAAAGGCAACGTTACTCCTGGCCGCAAATATTCTTTCAAATCTACATCTGTCATAAGAGTCTCCTTAACTGCTCTATGATTGTATTCGGATATATGACTTCCCCGTTCATCTGGTTATATGGTATTACATCACAGGTGGCATATTTCATTATTTCGCCTACGACCTGCCCCATATTCATTTCAGGAACAAATATCTTTTTGACCTTTGAGCCTATATCTCTTGTTATCCTATCAGCGAAAGGCCATGCAGTCCTCAGCCTCAACATGCCAACTTTATTACCTTCTTCCCGCAGTTTCTCCACAGCAAACAGCGAACTTCTTGCCACGATTCCATAGCAAAAAACTACTATAGTTGCATCATCCAAATAATAATCTTCATATTCAATTATCTCTTCCCTATGATTCATTATTTTATTGTACAACCTTGCAGTTAGCTTCCCTTCAGTTACAGAATCGGCTGTTTTTCTAACGCCGTAAGCATCATGTGTAGAGGCAGTAACCAACAGCTTCTCTCCTTCTCCGAAAGCAGGCATTGGTGGGACCCCGTCATCCTCTTCTGTACCAAAGGGCGCTGCGCCTGGTTTCTTTTCACGTTCAAATAACTCTACTTCCTCTGCAATATTCATCCTCTCCCGTAGATGAGCAGTCGCCTCTTCAGCCATAAGGAGAACAGGAACCCTGTATCTCTCAGCAAGATTAAAAGCCTTGATAGTCTGCTCGTATAACTCTTGCACGGACCAAGGAGAAAGAGTAACGGTTGGTATGCCCCCGTGTGTACCCCATCTAGCTTGCATTATATCACCACCTCCCACGCGCGTAGCTTGTCCTGTACTAGGGCCCGCTCTTTGGGCATTAACAATTACAACAGGTGTTTCCGTCATAATAGCGTGCCCAATTCCTTCCTGCATTAAGCTGAATCCAGGCCCTGACGTAACGGTCATAGCTTTTGCCCCAGCCCATGAAGCACCTATACATGAAGCGATGGATGCAATTTCATCCTCCATCTGCATGAATACAGCTTCTACCTCCTTAAACCTAACAGAAATCCTCTCCAAGGTTTCAGTAGTCGGGGTAATGGGATAACCAGCGTAGTAGTTACATCTTGCTGCGATAGCACCCTCAGCTATTGCTTCATCTCCAGAAAAATAATAATCCCCCGGAGTAACCATACTTTTCATTTTTTTCCATGCCATAGAATAACTCCCTTCTTT
>CAZQDF010000037.1:0-9681 GCA_964592065.1 uncultured Dehalococcoidales bacterium
GTTGAAAACCTTTTCCGTATCCGACCTGCCATCAGCCTCAATCAGCTTCAGTGTGCTCTCGTTGATTTCATATACTTCAAGTGTGGCTCTGATTTGCCCGCTTTTCGTATGTTTCTGTACCAGTTCAGCGGTCTTCTTTGAGAAGTCTTGGTCAATCAGTATGCCTGCATCATATGCCTCTCTGAGGATGCGGTACATCCGGGCTAGGGTTTCAAAATCCTCTATGTAGGGCCTGAGGAAAGCGTCCGGTGAAAGGATATCGTAAATATCGGCGAGCTCCTTGAAAAAGCGGTAGTATTCATGCCGTTTTTCTTCGTCAGTAAACTGCTCAAGGACTGCTTCTACCGCTTTATCTTGGGCTTTGCCATTAACAAGTGTCAGGTAATTCTGGGAAGTCTGCATGAGCTTACTGAATCGCTCTTTCAGTACAGCGATATCCTTCACCACACCTTCAATATCCTCAAAGTCGAAGGCAAGGGCTTTCTCCAGGTTATCGAAGATGCCCACAAAGTCCAGCACAAAACCTGACGGCTTCTTTCTGCCGTGTTCATCTTCATAGGGTCTGTTTACCCTAGCGATTGCCTGAAGCAGCACATGGTCACGCATGGGTTTATCCAGATACATGCAGTAAAGAATTGGAGCATCAAAGCCGGTAAGCAATTTCTCGGTCACAATCAGAATCTTGGGCAGTTTATCCGGATGCCTGAAGTCCTTACGAATCCTCTTCTCCTGTTCTTCTGAGAGGTGGTAGCGGGCGAGCTCTTCGATATCATCATGCCCTGGACTGTACACGACTTTTGAGTATTCCTTGGGAAGGTGTTTGTCCAGCTCTGTCTTATACATGGCGCAGGCTTCCCTGTCAACCGCCACCAGAAATGCCTTGTAGCCCAAGGGCTCAATGTATTCCCTATAATGCTCTGCTACATACCTAGTGATACTCTCTACCCGCTCTTTGTTCTTGAGCATATTCTTAAGGTTGACGGCCTTTTCAAGCACCTTATTCAGTTCCTCAACATCACTCACTCCCTCAAGCTCAGCAAGCTCCAGGAACTCCTTTTCCAGGACCTCCCGGTCAACCTGTAGCTCATTGGGTGCCAGCGTGTAATGAAGCGGAACAGTTGTGCCATCTTCTATGGACTCAGTAATACTGTACTTATCAAGATATCCGTGAGGTGGGTCATCCTTCCCGAAGGTGACGAAGGTGCCCTGGCCGTAGGAAGTCCTGTCAATGGGGGTGCCGGTAAATCCGATATAGGTTGCATTAGGCAACGCCCCCATCAGGTAGTTGCCCAGCTTGCCGCCAGTTGTACGATGGGCTTCGTCCACCAAGACGAAGAGGTTTTCTCTGGTGTTGATTTTCTCAGGTATCTCATCGAACTTGTGGATCATGGAGACTATAAGCCCTCTGGTATCACGAGCAAGGAGCTCTTTGAGGTGCTCCTTGCTCCTGGCCACCTCAACCCGTTCAATACCAACTGAGGCAAGGTTGCCGAATAGTTGAGCCTCAAGCTCATTTCTATCTACTAGCATAAGTATAGTAGGATTCTTGAATAGGGGGTTTTCGATTAGTTTCTGAGCGGTAACAATCATAGTATAGGTCTTGCCAGAGCCTTGTGTGTGCCAGATGAGCCCTCTTCTCTTTTCTTTCGACTCCGCTCTCTCGACGAGCCGGTACACTGCTCTCATCTGATGGGGCCGCAAAATAACCTTTTTGAGGTCGTCGTCCTGCCTGGTGAAAAGGATGAAGTCATTGAGAATTCTGATAACTCGGTTCCTGTCAAAGAAGGTCTGAACGAGGGTCTCATAGTTACCCTGTACATCTTCCTTCCAGTTGAAAAGTGATTTAACTGATGTGTTCCAGGTGGCGCTATAGTAATAGCTGAGGATATGGGTAAGTACGTATACCTGTAATATGGCTAGCAGTTCAGGACACTCACGCTCATATCGCTTTATTTGGTTAAGTGCCTCAGTTATGCCCTCTATTTTGTGTGCGGCCTTCGTCTCTACAAAGAATACTGGCACTCCGTTAACAAGGAAGACGACATCCAGCCGGATGGTCTTGCCGCCATCAGTAAAGGTGAATTCGTCGGTCACATGAAATGTATTTCGGTCAATATTCTCGGCGTCAATAAGCCTGACATTGCGCTCCCGCTTCTCGTTGGGGACAAAGACAGTCCTGAGTCCTTTTAAGTATTCCAGGGCAATCTCATTGCCTCCCTTGTTTGGGGGAAGGCGTTTAAGCTGCCGGATAAGCTCCTCTGCCAGCAGATGATCCATAAAGCCGGGATTCAGCTTCTGCATCTGGTTAACGAAAAGCTCGCGGAAGATAAATCCTGTCTTCCCACCCCTGAGCCTCAGGGCTTCCTCAGGGTCAACATACTCCCAGCCTAAACTCAGAAGTATCTCTTCCCCATTGGAAGCTGTGTATTGGGCTTTAGGCTCCTTGACATAGCCTATAAGTGGATTCTGGACCGCGTGTTTCTCTCCCCCAAGCGTCAAATTGGCACCTCCAGATTATTGACTCGCATCCTTCCGG
Organism: uncultured Dehalococcoidales bacterium; assembly: GCA_964592065.1. Taxonomy (GTDB): domain Bacteria; phylum Chloroflexota; class Dehalococcoidia; order GIF9; family AB-539-J10; genus JAFGBN01. The sequence goes on from CAZQDF010000037.1 coordinate 2,537, forward strand.
TCATGAGGTTACTCAGCATGGTCTTGAACAGCGCTTCCAATGCTTTTTTCTTGCTTTCTTCAACTTGTATTTTTCTATCTAACGCATAAAGATTCTCTGTGATGCTCTGCTGTACCGGAATGGGTGGGCGAAGAATCAAAAGGCCTCGTAATTTTGTGGCGCTTACATTGGATTGGCTTACGCCTCTTGAAGCCAACATCCTTAACCTTATTTGTGTCTCGCCCCAATTTAGATAATAATTCAAATAGTGCGGTATCAGCAGATACGATTCAGGAACGACCCGTATAAGGTAAGATGCAAAAACGAAGTTTCGGTCTAAGTCAAAAAGGGCGGCCTTCCCTACCAATTCTTGACTGTTGGTGCGGTTAAATAGGATGTCTCCCTTTTCTAGTTTGAAATGTTTAAAGGTAACCTCATCTAAGTCCACGTACTGTAAGTTAGACGTGTTAATTTGTCCATCAACCAGGTTGTTCATTCGCAAGATAGGAAAGGCAGCTTGAGAGGTGCCTTTAAGTGAGAGCCCATACTGTGCCTCTTTAATGGAATCACCGAGTCTCTCCATCTCCCACTCCTCCGGCACCAGCCCAATCTCTGTCTCCTTCAGCGGCACTCTTTCAGTTTCATCGATGTTAACTGGCCCATAGGTAAAAAGGTGTTTCATCAGAGACTTCTTGAGCTCTCTGGTTGCCTTGATGACTATTTTTGTCTTCTCAATGGCAGTCTGCACGGTAGAGAGGGCATAAGCGATTTTCCTTTGCTCGGCGAGTGATGGGAGTGGAATTCTAATTTCCTGAAAATCTCTCTTGCTCACAATTCTACGCCGTTCAACAACACTGGATGTGAGCTTCTCGTATGTTGAGATCAGGAGGGGTGACCTGAGGGTTTGGTCTAAATAATCGGAGTCTACGCTCTCACTTATCAACTTCCAGACTTCATATACGGGACTTACAGCTCCTTTATCAAAATTACGTAGTTTATATATTACCCCCTCATCCATAGGGAAGCCATACACGATATCTCCTCTATGTACTACTTTGTACTTGCTAATATCTCTACTTGCTACCCGCTTATCAAATTTTTGCTGCTGCAGGACCAGCCCTTCGTGTCTAGTCATTGAGAGTACAGGGACTTTAAAGGCTTCCCCCACTCTAATGTTCACTTCACGCAATACGTCTCCCAACTTCACTACTCCCCAGTCACGCGGGAGTAAACCAATTTCTGTTATCCTAGATTCTTCAGCCAGTGTCGTGGCACCTGTCATAGCGTAATCCCTAGCTGGCTCAGGACTTGCCTGAGCTTTTCATCAGCCTCCCGCCTCTCCTCCTCAGCCTCTTTTAGCTGGATGGCTGCATCCTCGAGGGGCAGAGTATCATCTTCGCCATTTTGCGCTATATAGCGGGAAGGGCTGAGATTATAGTCATTCTTGACCGCCTCATCCTTAACGATTATCTTGCTGATGCCTTCTTCTACTTTCCAGTTCAGATACAGGCCTGAAATCCTCTCTATGTCTGATTCAGGAAGGAAGTTCTTGGGCCTCCCCTTCTTAAAGAGCTTTGAGGCGTTAATGAGCAGTATTTCACCGGGTTTCCTTTTGTTTCTATTAATGACGATGATAATTCCCGGTGCAGCGGCATTATAGAACATGTTCTCCGGCAGCAGTATAACGGCTTCCACAAGGTCCTTGTCTACAAACTCCTTGCGGATGTCTCTTTCCCTATTCCTGCCGACATTGCCACTGCCCCTTGCGACGACGCCGGTGTCCAGCACTACAGCCATCTTGCCCTTCTCTCTCAAAGATGCAAACATATGCTGAATCCAGCCCCAATCGGCACTGCTGGAAGGTGGATAGCCAGAGGCAAAGCGGTTGTACGGATCATTCTCGTAGGCTTCTTGAGAGAAATCTTGGTTCCACATAGGATTAGCCGTCACTATATCAAACTTCTTGAGTGAGCCGTCATTATTCAGGAAGGCGGGCCGATTCATGGTATCACCAAGCCTGATATCAGCTTCCATATCGTGGATAAAGGCACTCATTCTTGCCATGGCGAAGGTGGAGTGGAGGATTTCTTGACCAAAGAATCGAGGAAAGTTGATAGAAGGGTCTTCACCGTACTTATCCTTAAACCGGAGGCAGCACTTGATTAGTAGCCCGGCTGAGCCACAACACGGGTCGTATATTTCCAGGCCTTGAGCCGGGTCAAGTATGTAAGATATGAGTATAGCTACCTCACGAGGCGTGTAGAATTCCCCGGCGCTTTGCCCGGAGCCCTCGGCAAACTTTCTCAAGAGATATTCATAAGCTCTGCCCAAGATATCCGGCTCGACATCTTTCAGACCAAGCCTATACCTGCCGAGAACGTTTATCAGCAATCGAAGCCTGTCGTCGCTGATTATTCTCTGTCCGGCAGCAGTAGCATTGAAGTCCACAATGTCGACGACACCCTGTAGCCTGGGATTATCCCTGGAAATGGCACGGACAGCATCAGTTAAGTACTCACCCAGTCCCGTTGTCTGTTTGAATACTATTGGCCACCTAGCTTTTGCTGGCAGATACAATCTCACCAGTCCATGGTCCTCATCTATGAGCTGCTTTGCCAAGTTAGTATCGCTATAGCTCTCGGCGAGCTTGTTGGCCTCGTCTTCAAAGACATCAGACAACCTCTTGAGGAAAATGAGGGGTAGGATATAATCCTTGTACTTGGGGGCGTCGATTTCTCCGCGGATTTTACAGGCGGCCTCCCAGAGCCAACTTTCTAATGCTGTAATGTCAAGCCCATTGTTCTTCATTTATGCTCTCCCTATTTGAGACCAGGAGCATGCTATTCATTCAGGTTTCAATCCTCACTGTCGATATCCAGCGCATACGAAATGGCCCTATTGACCAGGGCTATTTTGTCATGAGAAAGCACGGTAATTCGTTCGGTCAAAAGCGACTTCGGGATTGTCATTATGCTGTCGACGTTGACGACACAGCTTTCTGGCATACCATCCTCCACATCGAGAGGAACCTCTACAGGAATGCGCCGGATAGTCCGAGTAATAACAGAAACTGTCACTGCTGTTCTCACTGCATATGCAACATCCCGTGAAAGCAATAGTACTGGCCTCCTACCGACTGGAGCCGGTAGGTTCGCCCACCATATTTCTCCACGGCGCATCTACCATGTCTCCTCAGAAAGAACTTGACCAGCCAAGACCGCCTGGGCCTCGCCTAGAGCTGGCTCCTCAGGTATGTGTTTGTACCCCTCTGTGTAAACCTTGTCCATTTTCTCATACTGTACTTGTTTCAAATATCGCTGACAAGCTTCCCGAATCAACTCAGACCGGGGTCGCCCCCGTTTTTTGGCTGCATCATCAAGGGAACTAAGGAGCTCTTCATCAACTGGTACCTGTATTACTTTCTTTGGCATTTATATCCTCCACATATATTTCCACATCATTATACACAATGCTCTGCGAAGAAACAAGTATCACAAATTGAAAAAGAGCCTTCTATTTAGAAGGCTCCTCAGGTATTGAAAAACAGTTAGATGCCCCGTATCGCTCTCAGGATGTTGCCCTCCTTTGTGCTTGCTCCAACTCGGTAGCTTGGCTATTGCCTTATCTGTCTCCTCTTGTGTGACCCTTGGATATATTCTTAGCGTATTGAGCATCTTATGCCCAGGTAAGCTCCTGGATTACATGAAGAGGCACCTCAGCCCGGGCCAGGTTGATGCAGAAGGTGTGCTGGAAGCTGTGGGGATAAAGCTGTTTTTTAGTCCCGTCACAAATTAACATTATCCACCCCTCATATACTGGCGAAGCCACTTGACCCGTGGCTGCTGCTCCTTAACCGAATTAAAAAACCGCTCGTCGGCGGTCCAGAGGTCACAGTCCAGGATTTCAGCCAGAGCCAGGTAATGTGCATCATAGACTGCTGGCTGTTGTAACTCCCGGGCAAGCTCTAGCGCCCAAAGGTGAAGTTGAGGACTTTCGCGGATCTCAATCCCCATACCAAGGAATCCTGCCATGAGCTGTCGGGCATGGGACAGGGATATCTGGCCCAGCGTTGCCCGGCGATGGAGAACGTTGGTTACCTCAACCAAGAGGAGACAAGGTGCTGCTGGCTTAATCCCTGTAGCTGCCCACTCGCTTGCCATCGCCAGAGCTTCCTCCGTGTAGGGTTCCCTGAGCACCCATTTTACTGCGAGGCTGGCATCAACTACCACATAATCTCTCACAGTTTGCTTATCCTTTCTTGGCGGGCTTCGCGAATTAGCTCTACGGACTCATTCGTAAGTCGGTGTTCTCCGAAAACCGACTCCTGAAGTGCCCTTGCTTTCTCCACAGCTTCTGAATCGAAGTTGCCTGGAGCTAATGCCCTGAGGTTCTCTCGAGCAAGCTGTTGCTCAATAGCAGAGAGGCAGTATTCCCGCATGGTGATGCCTTTGCGGGCAGCAGTAATCTTGAGTCGAGTGCGTAAATCCGAAGTCATGTCAAGGGTAAATCTGCTGGTGTTGTTGCCTTTCATCTCATCACCTCGATGACAATTATACTGCAAGATGATAAATACTGCAATCCTGTCTCTCTGTTGAGTTGTTACAGTATAGGAGTTACCTTCAGTCCAGTTATTGGATTAGGGCTTTACCAAAAGGAGAGAACACCCCGGAGGTGTTTTTTCTAGCAATTCTGAATATAAAATGGGGCTTTCAGACTAATCTGGAGCGGGAGACGGGACTCGAACCCGCGACACCCTGCTTGGAAGGCAGGCACTCTACCACTGAGTTACTCCCGCAGAAGTCTAATGCAAAGCTAGAGTGTTCACAACTGTTCACAACTGAGCTTCTAGAGAACTTTATCAAATCCAGAGCTTCGGGGTCAAACAAAAGGACAATAGAGATTTACCATCTTACATTGGGAGGGTTCATTGGCTATCCGCTAACTCCAGAGGGAATCAATGCTTATCTGAACTCCCTTACCTGTGGTAATGCCAAACACAATTACTATCGTTGTATCAAAACCTTGTGTAGATGGCTGTATCGTACCGACCAGCTTCCCACTAATCCAGTTGAGAAGGTGCTACCACCACGAAGGCAGAAGCGATTATTGCCAGCCATATCAAAAGAGCAACTAGAAGTCCTGGTAAATCATGCTCTTACGGAAAGGGACAAGGTTACACTCAACCTGTTATGGTATTCAGGAATGAGACTATCAGAAGCCGCCAGTGTGAAAGCTAAGGACTTCAACTGGAGTGAAGGAACGGTTATTGTCTTGGGTAAAGGCAATCGCTATCGTAAGGCTCTAGCTGGTAATGGCATTGTGAGAGAATGGTTCACTAAGCACGATAGCATCGGAATAACACCCCACGGAATACAGACAATGCTGCAGAGGTTAGGACAAGCTACAGGCATACACTGCAATCCGCATAGTTTTCGTAGAGGTTTCTGTGTCCACAACGTAAAATCAGGACTTAGCAACAGGGTAATCCAAAGTCTAGGTGGTTGGGAGTCTCCCGATATGGTTAGCCACTATGCACAATCACTAACCTTTGACGATGCGTTGAAGCTATACAAGACTGTGAACACCGATGCTTAGGTAGCAGGTATTCAAAGCAGTTTGTTCACAAGGCACAAGCTAATCGTTCACAGGTTTCCACAAAGCACCTTTCCACGAAGCACCCCGTTATCACGAAATGACGTGGGTATATTAGAGTAATTGTTGAACATAGAAGCAAGTGCGAGGCATTTTTGACTTCGAGGAGCGTCAATTTTGTAGAAACTCAAAAGGAACTTCAGCTTGCACAGAAGACATAGAAAGCTGGTCTGGGATATTTACTCCAGAACAGAGTTTAGCCATCTAAGACTATGAAGTATCGATGTCAGATTGTGGTTCATTTTGTTTGGGAGTAAGATGAGTTCATAGTAACCCTACAGAAAGACACTGTCCTATGTTTATAGGGGTAACTGAGAAACTGAAACGGGCTGAATATTTTCTCAATAATATGAAGGCTTTGGCGGAAGAAGCAGGTGGCTTTCCCTATATCAAGAAGACCCAAGAACTGAGAGCTAACCTAGACGGGTTTTTCTTTGAAATCATTTCTGCCAAGGATTTCTTTTTGCAGGGGATAAATGACCATTATGTTCTTGGCCTGCCGAAACGGAAAGCTACTAAAATAGCACAATTAGAAAAGAAGTTAGACTGCAAAGGCGAATCGGAGGCATCAAAGATAGTAGGGTCAATAAAAGAGCAACTACGCCACGAGGATACATGGATATCGAAACTTAATAACTACCGTAATTCAGCAACACACAGACAACTACTTCCTTTAGGGCATGAAGTAAAAGCTAGCCTTGCACTAAACAAAGCATTATATGACACAATCGCACAAGCAGCCAAAGAGGGGTCACTAAGAATGATACCTATTTCCCGTGGTCAGGAGCAATTGATTACACCTGATATACCCAAGGTGCAGATGCCACCAGAGAGCATCAAAACCTATTTGTTCAAAGACCCAGAAGAACCTCAAAAGGGGAATATGGATACTGAAGTCTTGCCATACTGTGAGCAATCATTGGAACAGATGAGAGACTTTCTGGAGAATTCATATAATGGCCTGGGCATTTGACTTAGACTTAATAAGTATACTCCAGTAGAGAATTCAGGCCGCTCACATTTTACATTCAAGGGCTAACTGAAATTTCTACCCCCATTCCTTAACCTTCCCCCAAGGGTAGTCAGAGAAACGCAGTTGATATCAAGTAAAGCATGAAGGAATAACCAGATGATTATTAGTTGTGTCTGACCCATTAGTCAAATATATGCTATTATCCGTGGGGATATGGTAAATATTGGTCTATTACAGCAACTCTATTCCAGCATAAGTCCCAAAGGTTTTGAATTAATGATTAAGGACTTGCTGGAATCCGTTGGGTTTGATGATATTGAAGTTAAAGGTAGGATAGGTGATTCGGGAATTGACCTAACTGCTACACTGAGGAAATCTGAAATACCTGGCATTGATACAAGTGTCTCATACATCATTCAAGCCAAAAGATATAATCCTGATAATGTTCTCAACCCTAGGTTTGTCCGTGAACTTCGTGGTTCAATGCATGGGGTGCCCCCAATATTAGTACCATCTACAATGAGAGACTTCCTGCTATTTC
>CAZQDF010000038.1:0-9582 GCA_964592065.1 uncultured Dehalococcoidales bacterium
TGGCTTAGCAAAGTAATCTGTTACCGTGCCAATTTCTACTTCTGGCATTTCCAAAGCCCCCTTACCTAAATAATATACACCCCCTTGGGTTGAAAAGCAACAGCATGAAGCTGAATTGTTGTTGAATACTGGTTGAAACAAGCTGGTATTCTTGTTATAAAAGAGGTTTGGCAGGAAGCTGAAGAAGAGGAACGCCGCCCAAAGGTATTCCCTATAAGGGAGTTTACATCTTGAATGGAGGCGACAAGAAAACAATTTGCGATCATCTATCTGGCTGTGAAATACCCCCCAGGTGGCTCACCATTAGTGGTATGTCTGCAACAATATTGTTTATAATGGATAAAAAGATTTAAAGAAGGTAACAGGAAGCTAGAGGATAAACCCAGGAGTCCACGTTCTTATCCTTATTAGAACCTCTGAAGACATGTGAGAAAGGGTGTGGCTTAGTATCTAACTAGGAATGAGGGAGTAATTCTGTCTCCCATACTTTGCGCTATATCTTGAACCATCATGGGTTTAAAGGAAATCAAGAAAGGTATTCTATCCTGCTTTCTGGACTTGGGAAGTGGAGGAGCCTCTTTACTTGGCTTAAGAGGGAAGGAAAGGCTGTAGTGGCAGGTGGAGCGCGCTTATCGCTTTGATAATGAAGAGCCTTCTCCCCTCGTCTCTGTTGTTGAGTTAGACTCAAGATGTAGTAAAGTGGAGGTTGATTTTTTAGTTTTGCAACATCTCTGATATAATAGGAGTGCACAGAGTATGAAATCGAAATGGTGGCATAATCCCTTCTTTTATTTGATACTGTTGATAGTGGCAATGGTGGCAATATTTGCCTTTGTGCGGCCTAGCGGCCCTGAGACAATAGCGACTTCAGAGTTCATTGGTAAAATGGAGCAAGAGCAAGTTGACACCATCGTGCTGGACAACAAAGGTAACATTATCGGCTTGAAAGATAACAAGGCTGTAATTAAGGCTGGTTTTGGTGATAGCTATCCTAAATTGCGGGAGTGGCTAAAAGAGGGAGGGGTGGACTTAAATGGAGTAAAAATTGACGCACAAGCTAGTGGCATCGATTGGGGAACGATAGCTCTGACAATCATTTTGCCGATTCTGTTGATCGGAGCGCTATTCTACTTCCTTTTTCGCTCAGCCCGCGGGGCTGGTACTCAAGCCTTCAACTTTGGCAGAAGCCGAGCACGATTAAGTGCTGGCGATAAACCCACGGTGACTTTTGCTGACGTCGCCGGAACTGACGAGGCGAAGGAAGAGGTTCAAGAGGTAGTTGAGTTTCTTAGATCCCCCGAGAAATTCCAGGGCTTGGGGGGGCGCATCCCTCGAGGTGTGCTCCTTGTAGGACCGCCAGGAACAGGCAAGACTTTATTAGCTAAAGCTGTAGCGGGAGAAGCCAAGGTGCCTTTCTACTCTATCAGTGGTAGCGAATTTGTGGAGATGTTTGTAGGAGTCGGTGCTGCCAGAGTGAGAGACCTCTTTGAACAAGCCAAGCGTACCGCACCATGCCTGGTATTCGTCGACGAGATTGATGCCGTGGGCAGACATCGTGGCGCTGGTTTAGGTGGAGGGCATGATGAAAGAGAGCAAACCTTAAACCAAATTTTGGCTGAAATGGATGGCTTTGATACCAACGCTAGTGTCATCGTCATGGCTGCCACTAACCGTCCCGACATCCTTGACCCAGCTCTGCTACGGCCTGGCCGCTTTGACCGCCATATCGTCATTGATTTACCTGATATAAATGGCCGCAAGGCTATTTTGGAAGTACACGCCAAGGGCAAGCCGCTAGCTAAAGAAGTCAACCTAGAAACAATAGCTAAAGAAACACCAGGATTCAGCGGTGCTGATCTGGCTAACTTAATTAACGAAGCAACCATCTTAGCTGCCCGACGCAACCGCAAGGATGTCACGCTAAAGGAACTTGAGGATGCTGCCGATCGTACTATCGCAGGGCCAGAAAAGAGAAGTCGGGTAATAACTGCTAAAGAAAAGGAACTAATCGCTTACCATGAAAGTGGACATGCCTTGACTGCCAAGATGTTGCCTAATGCTGACCCTGTGCATAAAATCTCCATTATTGCTCGGGGAGTGGTAGGAGGCTGGACACGTTTTCTGCCAACTGAAGACCGCCATCTCTGGACTAAGTCTCAATTTGATGATAGATTGGCAGTGAGTCTGGGTGGGCGCGCTGCTGAGGAAATCACCTTTGGGGAAGTAACTACGGGGGCACAAAACGACTTAGAACAAGCAACCAAGCTAGCCAGGAAAATGGTTACCGAATATGGAATGAGCGATAAATTAGGACCGCGAACCTTCGGGCAAAGGCAAGAGCTCGTCTTTCTGGGTCGTGAGATCAGTGAGCAAAGAGACTATGGTGAGAAGGTAGCTCAAGAGATTGATGAAGAGGTATACAACATCATTCAGCAAGCATACAATACTACTAAGAAAATCCTAACCGAGAACAAAGCAAAACTAAAAGAGCTAGCTCAAGGGCTACTTGCTCATGAAACCCTGGAGGAACCCGAACTTAACAAATTATTCGAAGGGCTAACGCCATAGCCAACATCGGGCTAAACGAGACACGTGAGATAGTCACATGTGAGCCCTAGATAGGGGCTAAATTCTAAACAGCACCAAAACCTCAAAGATAAAAGAGCAAAATTACCAATCAACGTTCAGAATTAAGGTTTCAGACGCTTGCATCTACCCATTTTTGAATTTTGCTCTGCCATTTTCCCTTTTGCATTTTGATAGTTGAGTTTGCTATTCGTCTTCTGCCGCTCTACTATTCGTGGTTCCTTCCTTGCTTCCATCATTCTGAGCCAAAGTTAAGAACTTCCGTGATAAGCTCTTTTGCTATCACTCAGTATGGCAAAAGAATGCTACCAATCAAATACAGAGCCGATCCGGTCAGTCTCCTGCGTAATAATACTGTCATCTAGCTTAGCAAATAGCGGCTGTGGCTGGCGAAGCTCCTGCCCCGGAGGTAATGATTGAAATTTCCAACCTGCTCCTTCTACACTGCCGCCAAAACCGAGGAAAGAATGGAGCTTTCTAGAACTAAATGGAAGGAAGGGATAGAAAACAGTTTTCAAGGCTGATAATGCAGACAGAGCGGTATAGACAGATTTAGCCGATGCCTGTCGGTTTTCCTTAATTGTCTTCCAGGGAGCTTGTTCATCAAGGTAACGATTAGCTTCCTTGGCCAAAGACATAGCCTCTCCGATTGCCTCTTTAAAGTGACAATGATAGAGCAACTTATCCACCTTATCTAAAGTAAGCTCAGATTTAGAGAACAACTCTTGGCTTTGTTCATCAAGCTCACCTGGTGTGGGTACAGCCCCATCGAAATTGCGATAAGCAAAGGTAAGAATACGATGAGCCAGATTACCATAGGTGGCTACCAGTTCATTGTTATTGCGCCGAAAGAATTCACGCCAGGAGAAATCGCTATCCCCAGTCTCAGGCATGTTCACTGCCAAGGCATATCTCAAAGGGTCTGGCTCATATCGTTCCAGATAATCAAGAAGCCAAACTGCCCAACCACGACTGGTAGAGAATTTCCTGCCCTCAATAGTCAAAAATTCATTAGCTGGAACATTATAGGGAAGGTTTAACCCACCATAACCCATCAATAGCGCTGGCCAAACAAGGGTATGAAAAAAAATGTTATCCTTGCCAAGGAAGTAAAAACTTTTAGTCTCATCTTGCCAAAAAGGTTGCCAGGCCAAGTCATCTCCACGTAATTTTGCCCATTCCTTACTTGCTGACAAATAACCGATAACCGCCTCAAACCACACGTAGATACGTTTACGCTCAAAGCCTGAGAGCGGTATACTTATCCCCCAATCTAAATCACGAGTTATAGCCCTATCTTTTAATCCTTCGTCCAGAAATTTCCAGGTGGTAGTGAGTACATTACGCCGCCAGTGGGTCTGCTCCTTTATCCACGCCTCCAATTTATCTTGAAAAGCGCTAAGGCGTAAAAAAAAATGCTCGGAGGATTCGAATCGAACAGGGGTGGAGCAAAGGTAACAATGGAGATTCTTAAGCTCGGAAGAATTTAAAGGCTTGCCACATTCATCACATTCATCACCCCTCGCTTTAGGAAAGCCACAGTAAGGACATGTACCTTCCAAATAGCGGTCGGGAAGAGAACGTTGACACTTAGGACAATAAGCCTGAAGCATCTTATCTTTGTAGATATAGTTCTTGCTGAGCAACGCCAGAAATATATCATGAGTAACCTGAGCATGATTTGCAGTGTCCGTAGTGGTAAATAAATCGAAGGAAATGCCCAGTTTCTCCCAGCAATCGAGGAAGTGTTGGTGGTATTTAGACGCTACTTTTTGCGGTGTGGTTGATTCCTGCTCAGCACGAATTGTAATCGGTGTACCATGTTGGTCACTTCCAGAAACCATCAATACCTCGTTGCCTTTGAGACGATGATAACGAGCAAAAATGTCCGCTGGCAGATAAGCTCCAGTGATATGCCCTAAATGTAAAGGGCCGTTTGCATAAGGCCAGGCAACACCTATAAGGATACGCTCACTCAAAAACTTCTCCTAGAAAAGTCATGTTATTGTAAACTATTAATCTCTTCATGTCAGTGGGATAAGCCATAGCTCTAAGCGTAACAAGGCGAAAATGTGGTCATCTCAAACAAGATTCCTTCTTTGTTGGAGATGACCCCGGCATCTTGTACCTCGCGGTGACAATTGACAATACCTAATTTTTGGGCAAAAAGGTTATTATATTCCTTCCTCCTTCATCTGTGTACGAAGCGTAGTCATGACTCAGGCAGCAGGCAACGCAAAGACGTTGCCTTTCGCCTCCTTCGGCGTCGATTACTAGATAGCGCTCCCCTGGTTTAATAAGTCGATGACAACCATCACATTGTATCTGTTCTACAGCAATGCAGCCACGGCGCATTTAGTCTCCTTTCTTAAGCTTCAGCCAAGCTTGATAAAGCTTCTTCTTCGATAAGTTGCTAACTCCAGACACCCGTAATATTGCTTCTTTCGCCTTAGTCCCTTGCTGAAAAAGCTCTTGTAACTCTTCTTCTACCTCTTCGGTAATTTTAGCTTCTTCCTCACTCTTACCCTCAATAACCAGGGTAAACTCACCTTTTGGCTCGGTGAAATGCTCCCTCGCCTGACTCACCTTACCTCTAAAGATCTCCTCATGAATTTTGGTGAGTTCGCGACACACAGCCAATCGCCTATCTCCAAGAACTTCCTGTATATCACTCAAGGTTTCCCTAAAGCGATGGGGAGCTTCAAAAGCTACCATAGTTCTTGTTTCACCAGCTATAGAACTAAGAAGGTGTTGCCTCCTGCCACGACGACGGGGCAAAAACCCAAGATAAATAAACTGGTCAGTAGGCAATCCAGAAGCCACTAAGGCAGCGGTCATCGCTGAACCCCCGGGAATTGGTACTACAGAAATCCCACAGCTAATAGCGGCAACAATAAGCTTGTAACCGGGATCGCTCAATCCTGGTACGCCAGCTTCAGAGACTAAAGCCACGTCCCCTTCTTTGATTCGGCTTAATAAGTAATCTAGCTTGGCCTGTTTACTATGCTCATGGTAGCTAGTTACAGGGGTCTTTATATCGTAGGCATTAAGCAAATGTCGCGTGGTTCGTGTATCCTCAGCGGCGATAAGTTGCACTTCTTGTAAAAGGCGTAAGGCACGTAAGGAAATATCTTCCAGGTTGCCAATGGGGGTAGCAATGAGATAAAGCGCAGACACAACTTGGTAATTATACTTGATAGCAGCCTTTTATGCATTGCCTTGACTTAAGACCACCATGCTTGTATAGTTTACTGCAACTTTTCTTACCAAGCAAAGAAAGATGCCTCAGCCAAAATTCAAGGAAATGGTGCGAACATACGGATTTGATGAGGTCGCACTTGTGCCTGGAGACATAACCATTAACCCTGACCAAACAGATATAAGGTTTGCTCTGGGAAATCTTACATTCTCCATTCCTATCCTAGCCTCAGCCATGGATGCTGTCGTTAACCCTCTCTTCGCTATCAAATTCAGCAAGCTTGGCGGGTTAGCCGTTCTTAACCTCGAAGGTATTCAAGCAAGGTATGAGAACTCCGATGAAATCCTAGCTGAAATTGCTCAAACTCCCGATGTTGAGGTTACTCCCTTACTTCAAAAGATTTACTCCCAGCCTATCAAAGAAAAGCTCATTAGCGAACGCATTGGAGTAATAAAGCAAGCAGGTGCTATCTGCGCTGCCTCTGTAACTCCAGCCAACGCTAAACGATTAGCGCCTATTGCTAACGATGCTGGAGTTGATGTGCTAGTAGTGCAATCTACAATCACCACAGCTAGGCATATCTCGAAGAGCTATCGAGGGCTCGTTCTGCCTGAGCTGTGCCAGATGACATCCTCGCCTACCATAGTAGGCAATTGTTGCAGCTATAGCGCTGCATTAGAATTGATGCAAACAGGAATTGACGCCATTCTGGTCGGTGTTGGCCCTGGAGCTGCTTGTACTACTAGGGAGGTGATTGGTGTTGGAGTCCCTCAGGTAACTGCTACCATAGAATGTGCTGCTGCCAGAGAAAGGCACTTGAAAGAAACCGGCAAGTATGTATCGGTAATAACTGATGGTGGCATCCGCACTGGTGGTGACCTGTGTAAGGCATTTGCGGCAGGCGCTGACGCAGTTATGCTTGGCTCACCTCTAGCCCAAGCTGTAGAAGCACCAGGAAAAGGTTATCATTGGGGCATGTCTCATTCTCACCCAGCATTGCCTAGAGGGACACGCGTTAAAGTGGGCACTATCGCTCCGTTAGAGCAAATTCTCTTCGGCCCTACTTCTGTTACCGACGGCACCCAAAACCTGCTTGGCGCTTTACGCACCAGCATGGGAGTCTGCGGTGCTCGAAGCATTAAAGAAATGCATGATGTTAAGATGATTATCGCTCCGTCTATAAAGACGGAAGGGAAATATTTCCAAGCAACCCAAAGTATTCCTTGAGTCTTCAACTCTTTAAAGAACCACAGAAAGACAAAACCACACACCAAAGCCAGCTAAAATCGAAGCGCAAACTGTAAATATGATTTTCTCTATTCTCTTCGTCCACCACTTCCTTGATTTAAATGTGCCTGCAGAAAGAAATTCATACCAGGCTAAATCACAAGGCCAATGCACTAGAGTGAAGAGTAGAATACCAGTAAACCCAAACTTGGCAGCTCCAACTATTAAAGCCATGCCCACAGTCGCCCACCATACATAGAAAGCAGGATTGGTGCCCGTGACCACGATGCCGGTGACCAAAGAATTGGCAGGCAGGCCACCCACCTCATTAGGCGATTTGCCTACAGTTCGAAACATCCGAAAGCCCAGGTAAAGTAATGCCAGTCCGCCCACAACATATATAGCCCTTACAACCTGTGGAGAACTTAGGAAGTGCCCAAATCCAAAGTAAATTGCCGCTATAAGCGGTATCTCAACGACAGCATGCCCTACTGCAATCAGGGCACCGGCATTTTTATCATCACAACCTTTAGCTATTGTGGCAGCAGTCATCGGGCCTGGTAGCATAACCCCGGTAAGGGAGATTCCTACTGCTGACAACAAAAATAAGCTGAGGCTTGTCTCCATAACGTAACTATCAATCTGATGTCATTCCTAGGGAGCCCTTCGCCGCTGTCATTCTGAGCCCTTCACTTGTTGTCATTCTGAGGGAGCGAAGCGACCGAAGAATCTCGCTCAGGACAGGCTCCGCGAAGAATCTCATACAGCTCAGGGTAAACTCCGCGACCGAGGAATCTTTAAGACCCTTCGCTTTGCTCAGGGTGACACAGAGAGTGGCTGAACATTCTCCCCATAATTACTTGAACAAACTCGAATGCAGGCTAAATTTCCTCTTCCTCTTCTTCTTCCTCTTCAATAGTCACATCTCCACCATAATGAGGAAGTATGACACCTGCCTTGCCACGGCGACGTTTAGCCTCCTTAGGCAAATTATCAATCATTCTTCTTAGCTCGGCGAGTGCTTCTTCTGACTGGGCTGAGGGAGTAACAACGCAATCTATTCCAATTTGCCATAGATTGCTGAGCTCGGCGCTTGTCACCAAAGAAGGTAAAGTTACTACGAGGGGTTTACTCAATAGCTCACAGAACCTTTGGCAAATAAGCAGGTGCTCCACGGTGATAAAGGACTCTTCACCCCTATTGATGAATACACCGTCCACTTCAAGGCTGTTAATAGCCCTAAGCAAGCCCGGTTCCAACGAAGGTTCCACCATGAGAAATTTACCTGTCCTTTCTCCCTGTAATGCTATTGCTGACATCTTCACATCAAAAACTATGAAGTCGCAGCCAGAGCTCGTAAGCTTGCTCATCTTCTTCTCGCTTATACCCTTTGCAAATATCCCCAGTGGGATATCACCCACAGCTTCAACCATTTGCTTAATAAGCTTAGTATTAAAGCTTTGGCTCAATATCAACACAGCATCTGCATTGATATCAGCCGCAACCCTGGCTTCTTTAACATCTGCCCCTGACAAGCCAACAATAAGTAACATTGCTGAGCTTTTTGATTCATTGACAGCGGGATGAAAACCTATAGACGGTACTGAAGACTCGGAAAGATGTTGTAATTTATCAACAAGTTTACTCATTTTACCTCACCCAGTCTTATTTGCCCAAACCGAAGTACTCTCTTATACGCTGGATATGCTTGTCTCGCACGCGTTGGTATCTTCCTATCCTGCTTAGCGCTGGTAAGCCTAGAGAATTCTTAAGGTCCACCATGAATTCGGCCATCTTGAAGCTAATGGTCATAACATCCACTATGGGAACATCGCCCTCCAGCTTAACGAACCCGGCTGCGGTGCAAACAGGAGCAAACAAGCTGCAGCCAACCACTATAACCTCGGCTCCGTCATTGACTAGCTCTTTTGCTTTCTCCTCCACAGCCCGGACAATAACACTGGTATCAGCCAGGCCCTTGGTAGCGGCATCATAGCTAGATAAATTTACACCCCGCACCGGGTTAGCAATGGCTTTACTGTGCAAGCCAGAATTGAAGACAAGGTCACTCCATGCTTCAATAACCCCTTGATCCTGCATGGTGACCACCCCAAATGTCCTGCCCAAAAGGCTGGCATAGTGTATGCTGGTTTCTCCTGGAGCAATAACAGGGATATCCACCAGTTCACGGGCTTCTCTCACCCCGGCATCGCCAGAGCAGGTTGTGACCACAGCATCAAAACCTTCCTGCTGAGCCTCTATGACGCTTTCACAAAACTCTCTACTATTGAGCAATCGACTGTAGGCATATGCCAGGTCACTCAGCCTGGCCACACCTGGACTAATACTCCTGATAGTCAGCTCAGTGGAGTCTCTGCATACCTTGTTAAAGCACTCATGCAAAACACTATCAAAAACCTCGCCTGTTGCCTCCGTAACGTTTACCAGCAAAATTTTCATTTCTTTCCCGCCTTTTCTGAACTTTCGGCCCAGAATTAATTATTACCAGCTTTGGTGGAGCCAGCGGTCGGATTCGAACCGACGACCGGCGGTTTACGAAACCGCTGCTC
>CAZQDF010000039.1:0-9542 GCA_964592065.1 uncultured Dehalococcoidales bacterium
GAGAAAAGGAGCGACGGGTATTTTCAATTTAAGGAAGGAACACTTTATCCTGCTCTCCATCGCCTGGAGAAAGATAACCTCATCAAGGGCAAATGGCAAATGCTACCTAATGGGCAACAAAGACGGTATTACTATATAACTAAAAAGGGACAGCAAGCTCTAGCCAAAAGGCTAGCTATATGGCAGGATTTTTCAGCTGCGGTTAGAGCTATTATACAGCCAGAATCAATCTAGTACCACAATGAAGAATAGTGTAAGCCGCTATTTGAATAGCTTTAGGGCTTCCCTCAAGATCGACTCAGATATCAAAGACAGTGTGGCCCAAGAACTCTATACCCATCTCGAGGATAGAAGCCAGGAGCTAAAGGAGAAAGGGGTTAGCAAAGAAGAAGCAGATAAAATCGCGACACAGGTGCTTGGCCCCCCTGAATTAGTTGCCCAACAGGTCTATGAGACATATGCTCAAGGTAATTGGCAGGAAGCGTTGTTCACCGCTTTGCCCCACTTTCTCGTCGCTTTGCTCTTCGCTTCATATTATTGGCAAAATGTCTTCTGCTTATCAAGCATATTGATGACAACTGTCGGCATAGCAATTTATGGCTGGCATAAGGGCAAGCCAATATGGCTCTTTCCTTGGTTAGGATATTATCTGTTACCAGTAATAGTTACAGGGATACTATTAATTTACCTTCCTCAAGGTTGGGGCTGGGCAGTAGCAGCTCTTATCTATATACCTTTGGCTCTCGCTGTTATTATTTATATAGTGATGCAAACTGCTAGACGAGACTGGTTATATGCTTCACTAATGTTAGCTCCTATTCCTGTAATATTCAGTTGGTTGTTATCACTAGGAGTAGGGAATGAGTTTTTTTTACTGGAGAATGTATGGATAGCGGAGTTGCAAACAAAGATTCCCTGGATAGTCATTAGTTTCCTTGCTTTAGCTGCGGCAACCATTAGCTTTATCCGTATCAAGCGACGCAGGTATAAAATTATTGGTTTACTTATTCCAACGATTGCGATCTCAATCTCAGTAGCTTTGGTAAACCGAGGAGGCATCGGTCCTTGGGGTTGGCTACTATTGCTCTCCTGTTTAGTCGCTTTCGTTACTCCAAACTGGATCCAATCCAAGGGGTATAAATACCTAGAGATCAAGTTTGCTTCTGACTCCACAAGGTAGGTTGAGGCTGAGCATCCTTTTTGTAAGGCAGTCCTAAGTGTTCGTAAGCAAGCTTGGTAGCTATTCTGCCACGAGATGTGCGCTCTAGGAAAGCCAATTGAAGAAGATACGGCTCGTAAACATCCATAATAGTATCAGCGTCCTCGCTAATGGAAGCGGCAATGGTGTCTAGACCTACGGGGCCACCATCAAATTTATCAATTATTGTGTGTAGCACCCTATGGTCTATGTCATCCAAACCTACAGAATCTATCTCTAGCTTTGAAAGCCCTTTCAGAGCCGTTTCCTTAGTGACCACTCCATTTGCCATGACTTGAGCATAATCTCTTATTCGCTTTAGAAGGCGATTAGCTACTCGAGGCGTGCCCCTAGCGCGCTGAGCAATTGGAACAAGCCCATCCCTCTCTACTAGCACTTTGAGGATAGCTGCTGACCTGTCTAGAATCGTCTGTATTGCTGCCTCACTATAAAAATCAAGGTGATAAGTCACTCCAAATCTATCACGGAGCGGAGGGCTGAGTAAAGCGAGACGAGTAGTAGCCCCGATTAAAGTAAAGCGGGGTAAGTTTAACCGCAAACTTCTAGCTGCCGGCCCTTTCCCTAAAAAGATATCGAAAACAAAGTCCTCCATCGCAGGGTAGAGCTTTTCTTCTACTGTGTGGCTAAGCCTGTGAATCTCATCAATGAAAAGGACATCCCCCTCATGCAGGTTAGTAAGACTAGCTGCTAAGTCTCCAGGGCGTTCTATCGCTGGCCCCGAGCTAACTTTAATGCTAACTCCCATCTCAGCGGCAATAATATAAGCTAGGGTAGTCTTTCCCAAGCCAGGAGCCCCATAAAGAATAACATGATCTAGTGGTTCATGCCTTTTTTGGGCAGCGGAGATAGCTATTTTTAGATTATCCTTAACTTTCTCCTGGCCTATGAATCCATTAAGGCGTTTGGGGCGGAGATTAGAGTCTATAGAGCTATCTTCAATATTCGGCTTGCCTGAAACAATACGCATGCCTTTTTCTTCATTATTGGAGGGAAATAGTTTCGATGTCTGATTGTAAATCCGTAGTCTTAACCTCTTCATCAATTAACAATCGAGAAGGGATAAGCTTGCCAAGAATAACGTTCTCCTTAAGCCCACGAAGTCTATCTATTCTACCTTCGACAGCAGCATCAACAAGAACACGTCCAGTTTCTTGGAAAGAAGCAGCAGCTAACCAGTTGTCTTTACTTAAGCTGGCTCTAGTTATTCCCAAAATGACAGTTTGCGCTGTTGCTGGCTCACCTCCCTCAGCTAATATCTCAGCATTCACACCTTCATAATCAAATCGATTCGCCAACGCACCAGGTAAGAGTGCTGTATCCCCTGAGGAAACAATTTTTACTTTGCTTAACATCTGACGAATAATGACAGCAATGTGCTTATCATGTATACTTACCCCCTGAGAGCGATATACCTTTTGTACTTCATCAACTAGATATTGCTGCACCGCTTCTTTACCCATAATATGTAAAATATCATGTGGATCAATGATACCTTCGCTAATTCTCTGACCCGCTTTCACCTTATCTCCTGGTTGAACAAGCAACCGTGCACCATGTGGAATGGTATATTCTCTGTCTTCCCTTTCCTCATACTTAATGAAAATATGGTTATCCTCCTCGATGATAACTTGTCCTGCAACTCTAGCTACCGCGGGTTGTTCCTCAGCTATCGTTGGTAAAGGCGTGCCTGTCTCCTCTGGCGGGGAAAATAGAGTCGTGCCCACGCTAACTAGTTGCCCATTATTTACAGCAAGAGTTGCTCCTGGAGGAAATGGGTATTCATCTAAATAGAATTCAGAACTAGCGATCTTGACTACAATTCCCCTATCAGTATGGGTTACCTCCGCAATGCCATCAATCTCAGAAATAATAGCGCTGCCTTTTGGTATTCTAGCCTCAAAAAGTTCTTCTACTCGTGGCAATCCGGTGGTAATATCAGTGCCCACCACGCCTCCTGTATGGAAGGTACGTAGAGTGAGTTGAGTTCCTGGTTCACCGATGCTCTGGGCGGCAATAATTCCTACAGCGGTACCAAGTTTCACTAATTGTCTCGTGGCCAAATCCCTGCCATAACAATACTGGCAGATGCCAAATTGAGAATGACAAGTAAGAGGTGCTCTCACGTACACTTGAGTAACACCAGCCTCAATAATTCGTTTGATTTTTTCTTCATCGATTTCTTCATTGCGCTCAGCGATAACTTCGTGGGTGTGTGGGTCAATGATTTTACTTGCTGCCAAGTAGCCAATAATCCGCTCATTAAATGGTGGTAAGCCGCTATCCTCAGCCCCCTTTGATATCCAAACTCCTTCGGTAGTACCACAATCCAATTCGGTTATGATAACATCTTGAGCTATGTCTACAAGACGTCTGGTGAGGTAGCCGCTATCCGATGTTCGCAAGGCGGTATCAGCTAATCCCTTGCGAGCACCATGGGTAGAAATGAAATATTCCATGGCTGATAATCCATCGCGGAAGCTTGACTTGATAGGAAAATCTATTATCCTTCCGGAGGGATCGGTCATTAGCCCTCGTATCCCTGCCATCTGCCTGATTTGAGAGATATTCCCCTTTGCTCCTGATGTAGCCATCATGTAGATTCCACCATAAGGGTCGAGTGACTGCGATAGAGCATCACTAATTTTGTCCGTGAACTCCATCCATACCTGAACTGTGTTTTCATACCTTTCATCTTCAGTGATGAGCCCATGGTTAAATTGGTCTGCAAAAAGGCTAGCTCGCTTTTCAGCCTCCTTGAGAAGATTAGACCTAGCCGGAGGCTCTTCGATATCATTCATGGCAATAGAGATCCCTGACTTTGTAACATAGTGAAAACCTAATTGCATAATGCTGTCAAGAACAGCAGCGGTAGTTTCATTGCCTAATAAACGAATAGAATCAGATACCAGAGATCTTAAGCTAGCCTTATCCATTGCTTTATTGTAAAAACGAAGTTGCCAAGGCAAGGCATCATTGAATAAAATCCGGCCCACAGTAGTATTTATTCTCTCCCCTCCTGAGCCAAGTGAAGGATCTCGCACTACAATTTCGGCACCAAGCTCGATGATACTGAGTTCATGAGCCAACTTAGCCTCATCAAAATTGCTGAAAACCTTCCCTTCACCCTTGGCTCCAGGCTTAGTCTTGGTAAGGTAGTAGCAACCCAGAACTATATCCAGAGTAGGTGTGGCTACAGGCTCACCACAACTTGGTAGTAGCATATTATAAGGACTAAGCATATATTCTCTAGCCTCTTTCACTGCTGCCCGGGACAACGGCACGTGAACTGCCATCTGATCACCATCAAAATCAGCATTAAAAGCAGTGCAAGCTAAGGGATGAATCTGAAAAGCGTCCCCATCGATTAACACAGGCTCAAAGGCTCGAATACTTAGGCGGTGTAATGTAGGGGCGCGGTTAAGCAACACAGGGCGTTCCTTAACTACCTCATCAAGTGCATCCCAAACCTCAGGCCTGGTGGCTTTTTCCACTTGGCGTCGAGCACTCTTTAGATTATTGGCATAGCCCCTCTTTAGGAGCTTATGCATAATGAAAGGCTTAAATAATTCTAGGGCCACATGGCGTGGCAAGCCGCATTGATGGAACTTGAGCTTAGGACCAACAACAATAACCGAGCGACCACTATAGTCCACGCGCTTACCTAAAAGATTTTGACGAAAGCGGCCTTGTTTGCCCTTTAATACGCCTGAGAGAGATTTCAAGGCGTGATTCTGGTCAGTAGTGACTACACGTCCTCTTCGTCCGTTATCAATAAGGGCATCAACAGCTTCCTGCAACATGCGCTTCTCGTTTCGGATAATAACTTGTGGGGCACCTAGTCTTATAAGACGACGCAGACGATTATTACGATTGATAACACGCCGATAGAGGTCATTAAGGTCGCTAATGACAAAGCGGCCACCATCCAATTGGACTACGGGACGAAGCGCTGGGGGTAATACAGGAAGCACAGTCAAAATCATCCATTCGGGCTTATTTCCACTAAGCTTAAGAGCTTCGGCTAATTGTAGCCGCTTACTAATCTTCTTGTAGTGTTCTCCTGAGGCGCTACGAATTAGCTCAAGAAGTTCTTGATACAATTTATCTATATCGATTTCCTTCAAGATCTCTAGAATGGCTTCAGCACCCATACCAGCTTCAAAAATATCACCATATTTATTCTTAAGTTCCCTATATTCCTCCTCGCTGAGCAGTTTAAATGGCTTAAGACTTTCTATCTCCCCTCTTCTCCCCTTCAGCTCTTCTTCAAATTCCGCCTTTTTCTCTATAAATTTAACACGCAGTTGGTTTACCTCTTTTATCGCATCCTCATCCCCCGATTCAGCTCTAGATTGCAGCTCTCCGACTTTCCTATTCACATATTCCTCTTGCTCGGCAATCTTTTGAGCAATCTCTTCCTCAAGTTGGAGGATCCTTTTCTGCCTAGCCTCCTCATCAATGGATATAATGATATATCGGGCAAAATAGATGACGCTCTCCAAGTTTCGTGGAGATAGGCCAAGGAGAAGCCCGAGCCGACTGGGTACCAATTTAACAAACCATATATGGGTAACTGGTGCAGCCAACTCTATATGCCCCATGCGCTCCCTACGCACACTGGAATGAGCTACTTCAACTCCACATTTATCACAAACAAGACCCTTGTACCTCATCTTCTTATATTTTCCACAAGCGCATTCATAATCTTTAGTTGGCCCAAAAATTCTTTCGCAGAAGAGGCCATCTCTTTCCGGTTTCAAAGTACGATAATTTATCGTCTCCGCTTTAGTCACCTCACCATGAGACCAACTCCTTATTTGCTCTGGGGAAGCAAGACTTATTCGAAGAGCGTTGATTCCATTAAATTGAGACATTGTTCTCCTTTAAAACCTTGTGTTACATCCTGGTTTTGGCCTTAATTTGACGTTCGCAAACGTATTTAACCTTTCTCTTCCCCACTGAGCATCTCGACAGCAAAACCCAAGCTACGTAGCTCCATAAACAAAACCTTAGAGGATTCTGGGACACCAAGCTGGCGAATATCTTCGCCTTTAACAATAGACTCATATGCTTTAGCTCGACCCATTATATCGTCTGACTTTATTGTAAGCATTTCCTGAAGTGTGTGAGCTGCACCGTAGCCTTCTAACGCCCATACCTCCATCTCGCCAAATCTCTGACCTCCAAATTGGGCTCTCCCTCCCAAGGGCTGCTGGGTGATGAGCGAATACGGACCAGTGGAACGAGCATGCACCTTGTCTCCAACAAGATGAATTAGCTTCATCATATAGACATTGCCCACAGTTACTGGCTGGTTAAAGGGTTCGCCAGTTCTTCCATCTCGCAGTTCTATCTTGCCAAAAATGGGAGGATAACGCCTTCGGTCTTTATAGGCTTTTTGTACCATTTGTTCCAAATCCCTATCGCTTAGATTTTGAGCATTTATGCCCAGCTCTTCAAGCCACAAACAGAGCGAAGCTCTTCTAGCCACACCTTTACGCTTGTCGTCCATCACTTCTGTGGGATCAAAACCATGCTCGGAAAGCCATTCTTCAATCTTCTTTGGGTCAGCTGCTGCATTAGCCGAGCCCCCCGAGTCCAGGTTAACGGCACCTGCTTTCCAAGCCATCCATACCCTAGCTAAAGCATCCTCAATGGCCATAGCATCAGCTCCATCAAAAACCGGGTTAATTGCCCTAAAACCTAGCACATGAGCTGCCCAACCTAAATGAGCCTCTAAAACCTGCCCAATATTCATACGAGATGGAACACCAAGCGGATTGAGAATAATATCCACAGGCGTTCCATCGGGCAAAAATGGCATGTCTTCTTCAGGCAATATGATTGAAACAATCCCTTTGTTACCATGCCTCCCCGACATTTTGTCTCCAACTGAAATTTTGCGTAGTTGGGCAACCCAAACTTGTACGAGCTTATTCACCCCGATAGGTAATTCATCGTGGTTCTCACGGCAGAGAACCTTGATGTTAATCACTCTTCCCCACTCTCCAGATGGTATTCTGAGGGAGCTATCCTTCACTTCGCGCGTTTTCTCGCCAAAAATGGCTCGCAGCAATCTTTCTTCCGCTGAAGGCTCAGTTTCTCCTTTGGGAGTGATCTTCCCTACCAGAATATCATTAGGTTTTACTTCAGCCCCGATGCGTATAATGCCTGTTTCATCAAGGGCGGAAAGGCTCTCCTCACTCACACCAGGTATATCGGCAGTGATCTCTTCAAAACCGAGCTTGGTATCGCGTGCCTCCGTTTTATACTTCTCAATGTGAATAGAGCTATAGATATCGTCCTTAACTAGCCTTCTACTGATAATGATAGCATCCTCAAAGTTATATCCCTGCCAGCTCATAAAGGCACAAATGACATTCTGCCCTAAGGCGAGTTTTCCATTGTCTATTGAAGAACTGTCTACCAACACCTGACCCCTTTTAACCCTATCGCCCTTGCTTACCAGAGGATGTTGATTAATACACGTCCCTTGATTGGCCCTGAGGAACTTGCTTAGCTTATATACTTGCTCTTCACCTTCCTCATTCTGGATTACGATTTGCGAGCTGGTTACTGAATTTACTATACCATCATCAGGGGCAAATATCACTTGTCCACTATGTTTAGCTACTTCCCTCTCCATGCCCGTGGCTACCAAAGGAGCCTTGGGGCGTAATAATGGCACTGCTTGTCGTTGCATGTTACAGCCCATTAAAGCGCGATTAGCATCATCATGCTCAAGAAACGGAATAAGACAGGCAGACACGCTGAATATTTGTTTTGGTGAAACATCTATAAAGTCTACTTCATCTATTGATTCCTTAAAATATCTGCTACCTTCCTTAACTTCAATTCTTTCCTCATTGAATTCATTTCTTCCGTTGATTGGAGCATTCGCTTGAGCAATACTATACTGTTTATCTTCATCGGCTGTTAAATAAGCGACTTGGTTAGAGATAAAGGGAACTATCTTAATCTTTTGACTAGGGAGAGAAGATAGCTTTTGGGCAACTTGCTTTGTGATTACTGTCCCAGACTCAACCATAAGATGGCCTTTGCCATCCATCACGTCTCCTCGAGCCGTCCTCCTTAATAGTTCTTCTATGGTATTAGGAACTTCATGGATGATCCTGCGATACGGGGTTTCTATAAAGCCATGCTCATTAACCCTGGCGTAAGTAGCTAGAGAACCAATTAGGCCGATGTTAGGACCTTCGGGTGTCTCTAGAGGACAAATCCTACCGTAATGGGAATGATGTACATCACGAACCTCAAATCCAGCCCGCTCTCTAGAGAGCCCCCCGGGACCCATGGCAGAAAGACGACGCTTGTGAGTTAGCTCAGCTAAGGGATTAGTTTGATCCATGAATTGAGATAGCTGAGACCTGCCAAAGAACTCCCTTATAGCAGCCACTATAGGGCGAGTGTTAATTAAAGCGGAAGGAGTTGCCGCCTCGGGACCAAGGATACTCATGCGCTCTTTAATAGCTCTCTCCAACCTTAGTAAGCCAATACGAAGTTGCTTTTGTATGAGAAAGCCTACTGCTTGGGCTCGGCGATTGCCCAAATGGTCAATGTCATCGGGAACCTCCCTGCCATTATTGATTAAAATAATACGACGAATTATTTGCACCAAGTCTTCAGGAGTTAAACCAGTGTGATCCCAGGGGATATCGAGCCCCAGTTTTTTATTAAGCTTATAGCGACCAACTTTGCCTAAGCTATAGCGCCTGGGATTAAACAAGAAGTTATTCAGCAATGTCTGGGCGCTAGCAAGGCTGGGAGCTTCACCAGAAGATAGTTTCCTATAAATGTCGACTAAAGCACCAGCTCTGTTCTTAATTAAAGAATCTCGCTCTATGGTGGAGCGAATAAAATCATGTTCAGGCGAGTTGCCTGCATCGTGAAAAAGAGCGAGTAAGTTATCGTCACTTTCGAAACCCACGGCACGTAGCAAAGTAGTGACAGATATCTTTCTTTTACCACTCAATTTGACCGAAATCACATCTCGGCCGGATGTATCAAAATCAAGCCATGCTCCATGTTCGGCAACAAGCTTAGCAGAGGCTAGCTCTCGGCCACTCGTAGGATCCCTCGCTAAAGTGAAATAAACACCGGGAAAGCGAGTTAACTGGTTGACTATTACCCTCTCCGTCCCAGAAATAATAAAAGTACCTCTATTTGTCATTAAAGGAAAATCACTAAAGAATAATTCCTGTCGCTTGATCTCCCCCGTCTCCTTAACCACTAGTTGAACAGTAGCATAAAGAGGAGAAGAATAAGTCATGCCTCGTTCAAGGCACTCAGCAGCAGAGTGCTG
>CAZQDF010000040.1:0-9441 GCA_964592065.1 uncultured Dehalococcoidales bacterium
TACCACATAAATATTGCCCGGTAGAAGAGTTATCATTTTGTGCCACTTCTTCAGGAGTGCCTGTGGCTACGATATAGCCACCTTCATCACCAGCTCCGGGGCCAAGGTCAATGACCCAATCAGCATTTTTGATTACATCGAGTTGATGCTCAATGACAATCACCGTATTTCCGTAGTCCACCAAGCGTTGCAGCACCTGTAAAAGGCAAGCAATGTCTGAGAAGGAGAGGCCTGTGGTTGGCTCATCGAGTATGTAGAGGGATTTACCTGTGGAGCGGCGGGATAGCTCTGTAGACAGCTTTACCCGCTGTGCCTCGCCTCCGGAGAGGGTGGGTGCTGGCTGCCCCAGACAAATATACCCTAAACCTACATCTCGAAGAGTCACCAGCTTCCTTTTGATTTTGGGAAAGTGGTCGAATAAAAGCAGAGCTTCATCCACAGTCATAGCAAGAATTTCGGCGATATTCTTCCCCTTAAAATGGATTTCCAATGCTTCACGATTGTACCTTTTTCCCTTGCATACCTCGCAGGGGACAGTGACATCGGGCAGGAATTGCATCTCGATTTGAACATAACCAGCTCCTTGGCAGGCTTCACATCTTCCCCCCTTTACATTGAAGGAAAAGCGCCCTGGAGAATAACCACGCATTCTCGCTTCAGGAACCTGGGCAAAGAGTTCTCGAATAGGAGTGAATGTTCCCGTATAAGTAGCGGGATTACTCCGTGGGGTGCGACCAATTGGCGACTGGTCAATGTTAACTACCTTATCAATATGCTCGGTGCCAATAATGCCGTCACATTTGCCTGGTCTGTCCTTAGCACGGTAGAACCATCGAGCTAACTTTTTATACAAGACTTCGTTAATCAGGGAACTCTTGCCACTTCCAGAAATGCCGGTGATGCAAACAAACTTGCCCAAAGGAATATGAACATCAATATTCTTTAAGTTGTTCTCCCTGGCGCCTTTAATAACCAGCTCTTTCCCTGAGCCGTTTCGCCGCTTTTGGGGTAGGGGGATTTGCTTTACCCCGCTGAGATACTGTCCAGTTACTGATTGGGGGCAATTCATTATGTCTTGCAGTGTTCCTGTGGCTACAATAGCTCCTCCTTGTTTACCAGCGCCAGGACCCATGTCAATAATGTAATCGGCAGCCCTCATCGTAGCTTCATCATGCTCTACAATGATCATAGTGTTATCTAAATCCCTGAGGCGCTTCAACGTGCTTATGAGTCTGGAGCCATCAGCGGGGTGTAAACCTACCGTTGGCTCATCGCAAATGTAAAGTACCCCGGTGAGCCCACTGCCAATTTGGGTAGCCAAATGGATTCTCTGTGCTTCACCGCCACTCAAGGTGGCAGAGGGACGGTCTAAAGTTAAGTAGCTCAGACCTATGTCTCTAAGGAAACCCAGACGGGCATGAATCTCCTTAATAATCTGATTAGCTATGGCAAGCTCGCGAGGGCTAATTTGGCTACCAAGTTGTTCCACCCAATTTAGGGCTTCCGTGATGGATAGGGCAGTGATATCCATAATATTTTTGCCCACAATAGTGATGGCTAGAGACCCTGGCTTCAGCCTTTTCCCCTGGCACACAGAGCAGGGGTTGGATGACATATACCTTTCAATATCAGTTCTAACGCTAGCGGAATCCGTTTCCCTGTAACGGCGCTCCAGATGTGGTATGACACCTTCGAAATTTGTGTAATACTGGCGCATTCTGCCATAGCGGTCTTCATATACGGCGGGAATCGCCTCGCCACCATCTCCATAAAGAATTAGATGTAATTGCTCTTCAGTCAGCTCCTTGACCGGCGTAGATAGGGAGAAGCCATAACGATATGCCAGAGATTGAAGTATGCTGCTATACCAGGTGCTCATCGCGCCATTTCTTGCCCAGGGTTGAATAGCTCCTTTAGCCAAAGATAGTTCCCTGTCAGGGATAAGCAAGTTGGGGTCAATCTCAAATTTGCAGCCCAGTCCAGTACAAGCTGGGCAAGCGCCATGAGGACTGTTAAAGCTAAATGTCCTGGGGGCAATTTCCCCCAGGCTGATGCCACAATAAACACAGGCAAAGTGTTCCGAGAAAAGCAACTCCTCGCTTCGGGGTTTCTCCCTTGTCACACTGGACGAAGTGAAGGGTCTCGGGGGTTCTTCAAGGCGGTTGAGGATGGAAATGAGAACAATACCTGACCCTAATTTCAATGCCGTCTCAATAGAATCAGCGAGCCGAGCATCATTTTCATTAGTTTCTTTGTGGAGACTGCCCTGAGCGGTGTGAGATCCTTCGCTCTGCTCAGGATGACGACCCTCCTTTGTCACACTGAACGAAGTGATGGGTCTCTGGGGTTCTTCGTGGAGTTTGTCCTGAGCGAGATTGTTCGGTCGCTTCTCCCCCTCAGAATGACAAGGAGCCAAGGGCTCGGAATGGCATATCTGTAATCGGTCAACCACAGCCTCTATGGTATGCTTCTTATTCTTATCTAGCTGAAATTCTTCGGAAAGGTCATGAATTTCTCCATCGACCCTGACTCTGACAAAGCCTGCCTTTTGTAAATCCTGGAGTATTGCTTGATGTTCACCTTTACGGTCTCTAACTAATGGCGCCAGTATCATAATGCGACTTCCTTCAGGTATCTCTTGAACGGCATCCACGATTTGCTGCACCGTCTGACGGGAAATCTCACGTCCGCATTTGGGGCAATGTGGGTGACCAACGCGGGCAAAGAGGAGGCGTAAATAGTCGTATATCTCAGTTACTGTGCCCACGATAGACCTTGGGTTATGAGGCGGGCCTTTTTGGTCAATGGATATGGCTGGGCTAAGCCCCTCGATATAATCAACGTCAGGCTTTTCCATCTGCCCTAAGAACTGGCGGGCATATGTAGAAAGGGATTCTACATACCTGCGTTGACCTTCAGCATATATGGTATCGAAGGCCAGGGAGCTTTTCCCCGAGCCGGAAACACCAGTGATGACTACGAGGTTGTTTCTAGGGATAACGACATCTATGTCCTTAAGATTATGCTCCCTGGCACCTTTGACAAATATGGCATCCGGCATGATGCCTTATTTTACCATCGGTGCCGATGCTTCTCAAAAGGGTGTACTTGTTCACATAATCACATTGTCTTGCATGCTTCTATGCCACTTTGCTGGTATGAGTGTGGGGGCGAACCGTTAGGCTTGCCCATCTAGGTACCTTATCTTTCTGTCATTGCAAGGAGCGGATGCGGTTGCTAGGCATAGCCGAAGTAAACTGGGAGAGGATTCCTGGCTAGCCTCTTTGCGGAGTTTATCCTGGTGAGCCGAAGCTCTGAGTCCTGACGGTAGGAAGGAACCGAAGAGGAGATTCTTCGGTCGCTGCTGTGAGATCCTTCGCTCTGCTCAGGGCTTTGTCTCCTCCCTCAGAATGACAGGCAGCAAAGGGCTCAGGAGGGCAGGTAGCCAAGGGCTTAGAATGACAAGCTGCTATGATTAAATCAATCCAGTGAAGTTTATTAATACTGGTGCTAATAACAGTGAGATTACCGACATCAGTTTTAGCATTATGTTGAGGGATGGCCCAGCGGTGTCTTTCATAGGGTCACCAGTGGTGTCTCCTACTACTGCTGCTTTGTGAGCGTCTGAGCCTTTGCCGCCGAAGTGTCCTGCTTCAATCCACTTCTTGGCATTATCCCAGGAGCCACCAGCATTGTTCAGAGTGATAGCCAGGATAAAACCAGTGGCAATGGAGCCAATAAGGAAGCCGGCAAGAGCATATTTCCCCAGGATGATTCCCACTAGTACAGGCACAATGATTGCCATTAGGGAGGGAGCCAGCATCTGCCTTAATGCCGCTTTAGTACAAATATCTACACATTTGCCATATTCGGGCTTGGCCGTTCCTTCCTTTAAGCCCTTTATTTCATACCATTGCCGACGAACTTCAGCCACAATGAGCTCCGTAGTTACGCTCACGGAATTCATGGTCATGGCGCAGAAAACAGCAGGCATGAGGGCGCCTATAAGTATGCCAGCAATAATAGGAGCACTAAGTAGGCTTAACCCCGGGTCCATTAGCAGAGCACCTGTAGAGGAGACTTGCACTATTCCCGTGGCTAAGCTATAAGAGAGAAGCAATGCCAGCGCTGTCAGGGCAGCAGCACCGATAGCAAAACCTTTACCTGTAGCTGCTGTAGTATTGCCTAAAGAATCCAGAGCATCGGTTCTTTCACGCACTTCTGGGCCGAGTTCTGCCATCGTGGTGATTCCTCCGGCATTATCAGCTACGGGTCCATAAGCATCAGTGGCTAAGGTTATGCCCAGGGTGGACAACATACCTACGCCGGCTATAGCTACACCATAGATGCCAGCGAAGTGGTGAGCTACGAGGACAGCTACAGCGATCAGAATAATTGGTGCCAGAGTGCTCATTAGACCATTAGCAAAACCACGGACCATAGTAGCGCCAGCTCCCGTCGAGCTGGCTTCTGAAATTCGCAGCGTTGGCTTAAAGGCGTAGGAGGTATAATAGTTTGTGCTCTCTCCCATGAGGACACCGGCTATCAATCCAGCAAGCATTGCCCAGAAAATCCCTAGGCTAGCATGTAATAAGAACTGAATTATAAGGAAGGCAAATAGCGCTGTTAATACTGCGGCTCCAAGCGTACCGCGGCGAAGTGCTCCCAATAGAGCACTCATCTCCGGTTTTTCGCCTACTCTGACAAGAAAACAGCCGATTATGGAGGCTATTACGCCTCCTGCAGCAACTAGCATGGGTAAATACCAGGCAGTCTGAAGATCGCGAATCCCAACTGCTATGGCAACGGCACACAGCGTCATGGTGGCGATAACAGATTCAATGTAAGACTCAAAGAGGTCGGCGCCCATGCCAGCTACATCACCGACATTATCGCCGACAAGGTCAGCTATCACTGCGGCATTCTTGGGGTCATCCTCTGGTATCCCTGCTTCCACTTTACCTACCAAGTCAGCCCCAGAATCAGCCCCTTTGGTGTAAATACCGCCTCCTACCCTGGCAAAAAGGGCTACACCGGAGGCACCAAAACCGTAGGCAGGAAGTATCTTTAAGAATTCAACTGTGGCCAGGTTGTGAAAGGCAAAATAGAGGATGGACAATCCTATAATGCCAATGCTGACCACAGTCATCCCCATCACCGCTCCTCCTCTAAAGGAAACTCTTAACCCCTGATTTAAGCTTTTTTGTGCTGCTACGGTAGTTCTGCTATTGGACCTGATGGCCATATTCATGCCAGCATAGCCAGCACCCATGGAGCAGAGAGCGCCAAAGATAAAGGCCACTGCTACTCTCCAGCCTAAAACAGGGACGAATGCCAATATAACCGTTACCGCGACCACAAAAATAAACAATGTTCGGTATTCTCTGCTCAGAAAGGCCAGCGCTCCTTCCTTGATAGCATCGGAGGCTTGCTTGACTAGCCCAGAGCCTTCGTCTTGCCTTAAGACATAACGCACAAAGTAACCAACAAGACATCCCCCCAGGATTCCGCATATGATACAAATCCAAACTAAATCCATGACATCCTCGTTTCTATATAGGCACAAAAATAAGGACATTTAAATCAAATCTAAATGCCCTTACCTTCATCTCTGGTTCACTAAAGTAATCTATATCTAAGATGCAAATTTAGCATGAGAACCCCTTATATGTCAATTTAATATACTCGTTCAGGATGTTAGTGACACTTTCTCCCTTCTTTTGTTTTGTTGGTAATTCTCCAGGAATTCCTGTGGAGTAAAGTATCCCAGCTCCTGGTGAGGTCGAATAGTATTATACAGTCCCTCCCATTTTTGCAGAGCCTGATTTAGTTCTAATATCCCAAAATTGCTAGCGTACTCGTTCAGGTGATTGGTGACACATGTTGTCCTTATCTGTCATTGCGAGGCATAAAGTGCCGAAGCACTCTCAAACGAATACGGAAATTGCCTTACAGAGCCTGCTCTGAGGGATAGAAGATTGCCACGCTTCCCCTTCGCTGATTGCCGCGCTTCGCTCGCAACTTTGGCTCAGGGCTTTGTCTCACCCCTCAGAATGACAGGAAGTGAAAGACTCAGGGCTTCGGCTCACCGCAATGACACGCCCCCTGCCAAGTAAGGGGAGGTGATGGGAGGGTCTCCCTTTTCACCGTCCCCAAAACGCTTTGAAGGGTCCTCTCTCTATCTGAATCAGGTCACTCAGCGATTGGAATACGGGTTGCGCAGGGTTGGTGGGTGAGCTGCTTATTGAAGGGTATCGTTTTGTGTTTTACTAAGAAGCAATCTCATTGCCTGACCTGCGTTGCAGTAATATTCATCAAGTATCCAGGATTTCCCCCTTTTAGTTTCTACGTGTGTTTCCGTTAACAGCTTGAGGTATTCATTCTCTGAGTGCATATCCGGCCTCTCCCTATAGTTTGGTGTTAGCCTCTGGTATTAGCACGCTTCAAAATCAATAGCTAAGCTACATCTTGAGCAAATTCAGCTACACCCTACGTGATTTAGCAAGCCTTATCTGCGGTTACATATTACCTGATTTGAAGCGCGTGCCTGTTTTTGCTTGAAACGCAGGTGTATAATTAGACTGTCTCTTTGTCGCTAAAATAGAGCACGGTGAAGATGATGTAGCGGGGTAGGAATTAAAGTAGCGAAATAGAACTAGGGAGGTATAGATGCCAGGAGAAATAATCGATGGAAGGAAAATCGCCAATGAGATTCGGGAAGAGCTGAAGCATAAGGTGGAACGGTTGACAAGAAAGGGAGTAACACCGGGGCTTGTAGCAATCCTGGTTGGGGAGGACCCTGCTTCTTTATCTTATCTTCGGGGTATTGCTAGGGGATGTGAGGCAGTGGGCATTTTTACCGAAACAGTTAAACTTCCTGCAAATGCCACCCAACAGGAACTTGACACTAAGATAGAAGAACTTAATAAAGACCCTAAATTCCACGGCATCATTCTCCAACTACCCTTGCCTAAACACCTTGATACTCTTAGGGCAGAGATCGCTATATCACCTGATAAGGACATTGATGGGACTAACCCTGTGAATGTTGGGAAATTACTTCTGGGGGAGGAAGCCTTTCTGCCTTCTACCCCTTATGGAGTTCAGGAACTATTGGTTCGCAGCGCTCATAGTCCTGAGGGGAAGCATGTCGTCATCTGCGGTCGGAGCAACATCGTGGGGAAGCCACTAATGGGCATCCTTGTTCAGAAACAAAAGAAGGCCAACGCTACAGTGACCGTCTGCCATACTGGAACTAAGGACCTTCCTTCAATCAGCAAGCAAGCCGATATTCTGGTTGCTGCTATGGGGAAAGCTAAAGTAATCACCCCGGATATGGTAAAGGAAGGGGCAATAGTAATCGATGTTGGAGTGAATCAAATAGAAGATTCGGAAAACCCTGGGAAGTTCAAGTTAGTAGGGGATGTTGATTTCGAGGCAGTGAAGGAAAAGGCTGGAGCAATAACTCCCGTTCCTGGCGGCACAGGCCCAGTGACTTCAGCAATGCTGATGGCTAATACTATTAAGGCCGCTGAGAAGATTAGCGAATATGCAAGCGAAAATTATCTTTAGGAGATGACAATATGGCTGCTAAGATACTCGATGGCAGGAAACTCTCGGCTGAAATAAGGGAAGAACTCAAACAGAGGATAGGAAGGCTTAAGGAGAAAGGTGTAACTCCTGGCCTTGCTGGTATCCTTGTGGGTGAGGATCAGGGCTCAACAGCTTATATTAACCTCAAAGAAAAGGCAAGTGGCGAAGTAGGTATCCGTTCAGAGATGGTAAGGTTACCTGGATATATGAAGGAGGAGGAATTGCTTAGGGAAATTGAGCTACTTAACTTGGATGTTAAGGTTCACGGCATCTTTATCCAGCTTCCCCTTCCCAAGCACTTAAATGAAGCTAGAGCCTTAGCCGCTATTTTACCTGATAAAGATGTGGATGGATTCCATCCTATAAATGTAGGTAAGGCTTGGATGTGCCAGCAAGCATTTCTTCCAGCAACCCCCCTGGGAATTTACGAAATGCTTACTCGAAGTGGGTATGGCCAGCTTAAGGGGAAGAACGTGGTAATTGTAAATGTGGATAATCTGGTGGGTAAGCCTCTGGCATCCATATTAGTTCAGGAAGGGGAGAAAACTGGAGCTGCTGGAGCTAATGTAACCCTTTGCCACCCTTCCACGCCAGACATATCTGCCTATACTCGTAGAGCAGACATAGTGGTTGTCTCGGTAAATAGACCAAAGTTTATCACTGCTGACATGGTAAAGGATGGCGTGATAGCCATAGATTTTGGTGCCAATTATATAGAAGACCCTGGTTCTAAGACAGGGAAGCGGTTGGTGGGTGATTTAGATTTCGAAGATGTTAAATGGAAAGCCGAGGCAATTACTCCTGTTCCTGGGGGAGTTGGTCCTATGACAGTCACTATGCTCTTGGCCAACACTGTTACAGCAGCCGAAAGGCAAACGGGTGGCTAAAGTTGCCAAGGCTCTTTTTAGCTGGCTCTGACTCGTTGGTGGTAA
Source organism: uncultured Dehalococcoidales bacterium (assembly GCA_964592065.1). GTDB lineage: Bacteria > Chloroflexota > Dehalococcoidia > GIF9 > AB-539-J10 > JAFGBN01. The sequence goes on from CAZQDF010000040.1 coordinate 8,526, forward strand.
GCTTCCCCCTACTCCCTCTGTTCTTCCAAGGTTCTTATCGCTTTGTCATTTTGCACAAAAAGTCAGTATGAAGCTCAAAAAACTATTGACACAGACGGCAAGATAGGCGTAAATTACTACGGGCAATATTCTTAACGTTAAGGAGGTTTTGAGCATGTCAAAAGAGGGAACAGCAAGTGCCACAGTACCCGTGACTGAAGCACCAATAAGACTTACTGTGAACGGGGAAATGTATGAACTCAGCGTCAAATCGAATTGGACCTTGCAGTATGTTCTTCACGATAAGCTAGGTTTTACTTCGATTAAAGACATGTGTACAGGAAAGGGAGAATGCGGAGCATGTACCGTCATTATGGAGGGGAGACCAATCCTTTCCTGCATGGCCTTGGCCATAGAGTGTAATGGCAAAACTATAGAAACTGTGGAGGGAATTGCAAGGGCAAATCATCCGCTGATTGAGGCATACATCAAGTATCACTGTATGCAGTGCGGTTACTGCACGCCCGGCTTCGTAGCGACGGCGAAAGCCTTGTTGGATAGGAATGCCAAACCGACGGGGGACGATGTGAAGGAGGCTCTTGCTGGTAACCTGTGCCGCTGTGGCACGTATCCCCAGCATGTGAAAGCAGTGCTGGAAGCAGCTTCGAAATTATAGAACTCTAAGGAGGATAACTAACATGGCACAAGAAGTAAAGCTAATGCCTAGCAATCCCTTTGAGCTTGATAAGTACATGCCTGAAACATTTAGTGTGGTAGGGAAGCGAGGTGTGCGCCGCATAGACGGCTATAGGAAAGCCAGCGGAGCAGCAATATACACCAAAGATATAGAGCTTCCAGGGATGCTGTATGCGAGGTTTCTCAAATGCCCCTATCCCAATGCGAAAATTAAGAGCATGGATACGAGCAAGGCTGAGGC
>CAZQDF010000041.1:0-9437 GCA_964592065.1 uncultured Dehalococcoidales bacterium
CAGAAAATGCTCAGCTTCAAATAATCTCCATTTTAAGAATTCTGAGACATGCTCTCTGCTCCGCCTCCCCGTCCTAGCCTTCATCCCGCTGCACATTCCGTCAGTTTGTTCAAAGTATGCCTTTATTATTATCAGGCCATATAGATGACAATTCCTAGATTTGATATAATCTTGGTATACTTTAATATAGTAGGTTAGCTAGGGTGCCACAAGCAAACTTAAGTCTACAAAGTATTCAACAGGCTATTGAGGATATTAGCGGTTATCCATATGAACTAGAAATTGTTAGGAGAGTTGAAACATATAAGAAATACGGATATTGGGTAGAGCCAAATTACAGCTTTGAAGACCATGATACAGGCGAAGCAAGAGAGTTGGACTTTCATGCTACTGGAGCAGAATCAATCTCACTAAAAAGGTCGGAATTTTCCTTCATAGTAATATTGGGGTCTTGCAAAGCTAATAAAAATCCTTACGTTTTCCTTACAAGGAAGCTACCCTTCTCAGGTGTCACACTGAATTCAGATGTACCTATAGCTGGAGGCCCATTAGAAATATATGGAGAAAACGATGAAAGTGAGGCTATTGAATGGAATTTCCAACTTCACAATTTTCTTCATATTGCAAAGATGAAGATTGTATCAAGCCAGTTTTGTGAACTGGTATGGAAAAACACTAAATGGGAAGTTCAATCCGAGGCTATTTTCAAAAACACCTTCATTCCTCTAATTAAAGCAATGTCAAGAGAAATAGACGAATATAACAAAGCATACATTCCAAATAAAGAAGAGTTATCTACTGATTATCAAGTCTATTATCCATTACTTGTCCTGCGAGGTCCTATGTTTGAATATCATATGCCGCCGTCAGGTCCCGCTCAATTAAGAGATACGAAACATATTTTGTTCATAAGGCACTATACATCAAGAACAGTCAAATGCTGCTATGCTATCGACATCATACATGAAAGTTATCTCGAGCAGTATCTTGACCTAATTGAGAAGGAGCTCAACAAATTTGCAAATTTAGTCAGACGTCACCGAAAACCAATAGTCCGAAGTATTCATAAGCTTACAGAGCTCCAAGAAAAAAGAACACGGACAGAAGGCAAGGAAGGTAGTGAGTAGGGCAAGAGACACCTATAAATATCACGTTAAAGTGGGCGGAAAGATAATCTATCGTGGTATAACTAAAGACCTTGAGCGTCGCGGAGCCGAACATAAGGCACGGTGGCCAAAAAGCCGGATAGTCCAAGTCGGGCGAAGAACAACTCGCGAAAGCGCATCAGAGTGGGAAAGATGGGGAGGAAAGAGGTAATTAGAAATCCTACTATTACTAAGCACTAATAGCCAATCTTCAGAAATTAACTGCCTTTATATCTAGTGTCAACAAGTATCCCTACCTCGGCTCCCAAACCTACAACTCCGCGGCACAATTATAAGTGGGAGGTGAGCATGATTGAACTAAAAGCCAAAATGTTACTTGGGCCTAGAGTGGCCTAAGATGCTTGACAGTTAAACTGTCGCTTGGCGCACTGATTCCACTTTTGAGCGGAGTTCGGACTCGGGGGGTAGCGCCAGTAGTTTTGTCGACCACCTTGTTGTCCTCGAACAACAATATCGAATTCCAGGGACACGATACTAATCAAGCCTACTCCGAAAAATCAGGTATTATGTCCCCAGAATAAGCTAAGAGGAAGAAATTTGAAAGGCAGGTCAGGTTTGCCCGCTTTCTTTGCTGGCTTTGGGAGTCTTCAACATTACCAGAATAGTCTCTTCGCCCCTGGCACGAACGTTATCTATCATAGCCATTTCGTTCAGAATGGGGATTAAGTCGCTCTGCTTCTGACCTGCGACAACTATTATTGAGCCTTTATTTGCTGCACCACCAGTCATTACTATCGTCAGGTCCTTGACCTTCTCCAGATGCTCCTTGAACTGCGCAACCTGCTTAAGCCCCACCGATGGAGGTATGACTAGTCGAACGTGCTTCTCGTAGGTCTCAGGCCCGATGTCAGGGATAGTTTTCCGGGTTTGCTTTGTTTCCTTGTTTGCCTGAACTTCCACCCCTCTCATCCTACTCGTCTCTATTGTCCCTCCCCTCGCTCGCTCTCCGACCTGCCATCTAAGTTCATTAACTGGCTGGCTCCGTGCTCCTCTGGGAAACGTAGCTCCCCCGGCATAGGCTAAATATGCAGGCACCGTAATATTACTCTGGCTTCCCGCCAGTTCAGCTTGCCTGCCTTTTCCGGAAAAGGCCAGGTATCCCAAAAATATGAGGTTAGCTATCGGAACTAATATCAATAGCCCTAGCCACCTGTTCTTATCGCGAGCTTCTGCGATCCTCATCCATAACAGCACCAGAATGACTATGTTAACTATCGGAATAAAGAAGAGTAAGACCCACCACCACGGTTTTTCGGCGATCTTACACATCAGATATAGATTAGCAATTGGAATCCATGCCAGCCATTCGGGTCCCGTATCTGTTTTGCGTGCTATATTTTGCAAGCAAAAGGCGACATAGATACACAGCACAATCTCTATTATCCATGCGGATATCATAGCGGCTGTTATCCATTCAATAATGTCCATATTTCCCGGTTCGTTTCAAACATTCCAGGGATACAATACTAATCAGCCGTAGCACAAAGCGGGTATCATATCCCCGAATGCGGTCTTTAAGTTGAATATATACCGAAGCTGCCTCAGATGAAAGGACTTCAAGTAGTAAATTAGTCCTGCATGATTTGGTAAATTAGTCTCACCTGAATTGGTTACTATGTCTGCGGAGCCGTTCCTTGAGTTATCCCGGTGTCCAGAAGCTCGAAGCCGCTCTGCTTGTCCTTGATACGCATCATGTCTACGCCAAGGACTTCATAGAGGACAACCTCTCCCACAAGCCATGTCGTGACGCCATGCCGCAGGCATCCGGCCATGGTCTGTCCTGCCCGTCCCAGCGCAGCATGGATATGCAGAGCAGGTTTGCCATCTTCACCGGGGGCGAGTACTCCCACTCCCAGCACCTCGTGTGCTCCGTCAATGGGCAGGAGCATTGGCTCTGGTGGCATTTCCTTTGAGCGTCGAGGACCGACAACCAGGTCACCACTTCCAATTCCACCCACTAAAATAGCATGTCCCGCAAATACCCCGTTCTCCTCCGCAAAACGCTCAATACACCCGGGCACCACATCTCCATCTTCAAGCCGTATCATGAAAACTCGGCCGATTTGTCCTTCACATGCTTTCATTGCTAACCTCCTATAGATTCCAGGGACACGATACTAATCAAGCCTAGCACAAATCAGGTATTATGTCCCCGAATGCCAGATTCATTTTTGTTGACGATTTACAGAGGACCGGCGACGACAACCATAGTCTCAAGTTCTCTATCTGAAGGCCTTATTGCCCCCGGAGCACTGATTCCACTTTTGAGCGAAGCTCGGACTCGGGGACTGCGCCAGTGCTTTGTTCGATTACCTTGCCACCCTTGAAGAGCAATAGCAGCGGTATACTCATGACCATGTATTTCTCGGCTGCCAGGCGGTTCTCGTCTATGTTTATCTTGCAGAACTTGAGTCGGCCTTGATATTCCTGTGCCAGCTTTTCGGTTATGGGAGCAATCATGCGGCACGGGCCACACCAGGGCGCCCAGAAGTCCACCACGACGGGCAGGCTTGATTTTAAGACTTCGTCTTCAAAGTTGCCATCGTTGATTTCAATAACCCCCGCTGGCATTTCCTCCCCTTTGACCTCAATTTGAATCAGAATGTCTCCGGGATGGCCATCGGTTAGCTGCAGGGCATTGCTTAGTTTTACCGTGCTTCCTGTTATCACTCCCGCCGGGATATTTACCTCCAAGCGTTTACCCTGCCGTGGCAATATCTTTTTAGTTCCGAGCCTAGCCTCTTCTGCCGTGATAGCTAATTCATAGCGAACGGAGTTGCCTGCCTGGCTCTGGTCAAAAGACTCATTCATGCTGACCTTTCCTCCAAACTGAGTTTCAAATCTTATTTTCTTTGCATCGCCGAGCTGCGCCCGGCCTAATTTTAACATGCCGTATGACATACAAAATCTAGTCTTATTTTAACCTGTCCAAAGTGGCTTTAGAACATAATTGTCGTGGTCAAAGGGCCTGGCGAATTGGAGTCCAACGGCCCAGAGCCTGAGCTGAGTGGCAAATCAAAAGGTTGAAAGTCTGGGCAACCCGGAGGTCGTTGGTTCAAATCCACCCCTGCCACCAAGAGAGTTAAGAGGTAGGACTAGTCGATATATTTGACTAGCCCTGTGCATTTTATTAACCTAGCCATGATGTATAATGCCTTGGCTGAAAAGGAGGTAGAAGATGACCCAGCGGCAAGTAGGTCAAGATTTTGAGGTTATTTTGGAGCCTGAGGATGAAGGAGGTTATCATATTTATTGCCCTGTCTTGAAGGGTTGTCACTCCTATGGAGATACGAGGGAGGAGGCTCTAAAAAACATTAGAGAGGCAATAGCGTTATGGCTGGAGAGCGCTCAGGAACTGGATATCAGGATACCGGAGCGAGAAATTGTTAGTATAGAGAGAGGATGAGTAAAAAACTCCCAGCCGTTAAACCTAAGGAGGTTGTCAGGGCTTTGGAGAAAGTCGGGTGGCAGGTTCATCGCCAAAGGGGAAGCCATGTCTCTATGCATAAAAAAGGCGCCTCTAATCTTGTAGTTATACCTCTTCATACTCGAGATTTACCAAAGGGCACTCTGCACGGCATACTCGAAGATGCTGAACTCACTATAGAGCAATTCTTAGAACTTCTTTGAATTCACTTCAAAAGGTCGTTGGTTCAAATCTGGCCCGAAATGGAAATCAATGTCCTAACAATCCTAATTGCTGGAGCAGCCAACTGCCGCCATAGACTATGGCGAAGCCGATGGCCAGGCAAATCACAACTATAAGTGGACCTCTAAAAAGAAATTTCCCTACTACACTGCCAGTCAGCCTCATTTTGTTTGCTTGTCGTTTTTTGTGTCCCTGGCCCTTTTGGATACAGCGTCCTTATATATTTTTGCCAGGCCCTTACCATGTTGGGGCATCCTGGATTTTTTCTTTATGCGCTGTTTCTCTCTTCGTGCTTGCTTGGTTTCTTTCGTCACATGTTTACCACTCAACCTCGTATGAGCCGAGGATGAAATCCAGGTCTTTCTGGAGGGCTGAAATTTTTTCCTGTGAGAGGATGTTTTCGTCCAGGTCGAGGAGCATCTTTGTTTCGCCTGAAGGGGAGCCTATGATGTGTGCATCGCCGCAAATTTTCTGGTCTTTCGTCTTTTCACCCTGGGTTTTGAATGTCAGGGTGACGCGGGACTGCGTGGAACCACTGGGGAGGGGGTAAGTTTGTTGCTTAGCCTCATCTACTACGAGTCCTTGCTTTCTTGCTAAGCCTCGCATTTCATCACAAAGCATCTCTGGGTTTATACCTCGATAAGTCTTCCTAATCTGAGTTGTCATTTTGCGCCTTCCTTTACAGTATTATAGCATTTTCTCACTCTTTAGTGTTTATATGGTATAATTTGTAGCTAAGATGAAAAAGGAATTAATATACATATTAGCCTGTCCAGTGTGTAAAGGAACTTTGCAGCTTAATGTGGACAAAGAGGAGGGAGAGGAAGTTGTTGCTGGCTCCTTATATTGCCCCAAATGCCAATATTCCTATCCTATAGTAGATACAATTCCCAACTTGCTGCCACCAAGCGAGCAAAGTTAGCTCAAGCGAGCGGTTATTAACAATAAAATGTCGCCTTCCCTATTGTCATTCTGATTGGAGCGAAGCGAAATGAAGAATCTCTGAGATTCTTCGCCTGCGGCTCAGAATGACAGGGGGTAAGGTTAGTAAATAACTTCGTTTAAGGCTTGTAAGCCACCCCGGTTGTGGGGGATTCCCACACCTCTACACAGTTCAGGGTCACCGGCGACCCGGAGAAGTAAGGCAGGAGCTCATTGTATATGGTGGTGGCAATGTTCTCACAGGAGGGCTCAATTTGGTCGAAAGGTGGTGCGTCGTTGAGACAATGATGGTCAAATTGAGCTGTGACTTCCCTTAATTGATGCTTTAGTTGAGCAAAGTCGTAAGCCAAACCAGTCTCTCCAAGCTTGGTCGCCTCTAGACGTACCACTACCTTATAGCGGTGACCGTGTAAATTTTCGCACTTACCGCGGTAATTTCGGAGATAATGAGCGGCGTCAAAATGATCTTCTACAAATAGTTGATACATTAAAGCCTCCTAGTGCCATTTTAGCACTCCGTTATGTCCTTTCACACTGCTGGCCAGTTCAGCAATGCTCTTGTTTAGCCCAGGGTGGGTTAGCTCCGGGGCAATTTCAGCTAAGGGTATGAGAGCAAAAGCTCTGCCTGCCAGGCGAGGGTGTGGTACGGTCAGGTTTTGAGTTTGAATGCTCTGGTCGTCATAAAAAAGGATATCTATATCAATAGGGCGGGGTGCATTGGTGAAACTAAATGTTCTACCCATTTTGCTTTCAATGTTTTTAGCCAGATGAAGGAGTTCCCAGGGACTCAAATCAGTGGTGATTTGGCATACCATGTTAAGGAAAAGTGGCTGCTCTTTATAGCCTACTGGCTCAGTTTCATAAATAGAAGAGACTTTCTCCAGATTTACCTTCTGCGAAAGCGATGTTAGAGCCTGAGTCAAGTTTTTCTCCCGCTCACCTAAATTTGAGCCGAGGCAAAGATAAACGGTGGCCAATTTGCTCACTAACCTCTAACGACGGCATCGCTCATCTTGCACACGAGCGCCATTTCTTTGACATCATGCACCCGAACAATATCAGCGCCTTTGGCAATGCCGATAGCTATGGTGGCTGCTGTTCCCTCTAACCTCTGGTTAGCGGGGGGAACGAATGGCATTCCTTCTAACTTTTGCTCCGGGGTTAAATCGAGTACCCAGCCTATTACTGACTTACGTGAGCTACCTAGAAGTATAGGTCTGCCTAATGTCTTAAGTTCTTCTAAGCTCTGTAAAATCTCCAAGTTTTGTGCTTGTGTTTTACCAAAGCCGATGCCAGGGTCAATGATGATATTTTCCCAGGGCACGCCCCGGGTTAAAGCTTGCTTAATAGCTCTTTGTAAGTCGGAGATAATTGTGGGCATAAGGTCATGATGGGGTGGGGAATCGCGCTGATTACTCATTAAGATAAGGGGTACTCCCCTTTGGGCTGCTAGCTCAGCCAATTTTGGTTCACGCTTCAATCCCCAAATATCGTTTATCATATTGGCACCAGCATCCAGGGCACGACGAGCCACCTCCAGCTTATAAGTATCCACGCTTAACGGCAGCAATATTTCATTACTTAAGCTTTCCAGAACGGGAATTACTCGATGTAGCTCCTCATCAACCGATATAGGGCTTGAGCCAGGGCGGGTGGATTCGCCACCGATATCAATTATGTCTGCACCTTCTCTAGCTAAGCGTTTCGCTTTAGATACAGCCGCTTTGAGATCCTCCAAGCCATCACCTGAGAAGGAATCCGGAGAAACATTTATCACCCCCATAATGTAGGTTCTTTTGCCCCAGTGAAAAGTCACCCTGCCGCATTTAGTGTAACCAAGTTCCTTCGCCTTGGAATTAGCATAATTAGGCACAGCTAGTAATTATAGCAAACAATTTGTATGAAGTTATAAGATGTCTGCTATTTTTGGGTGTGCTGTTATGATACGCAGTATGCAGTAGCAGAAGGGCGACAACGCCCAAAATTACAGGCACAAAGCTTGGCAGGTCTAACTTCCTTGAACGCGGAGCTGACTTGGTTACTTTGTCCCTAATTCCTCCAGCAGCTTGACCACCCTGAGTGACTCTGCAACGCCGGTGGTACCCCTCATGACCACAGTCACTGAGATAGTTTCCAATATCTCATCTTTAGTGGCTCCGGCTTCTAGTGCCCGCATAGTTTGGCCTAGAATACAATTGGTGCACCCAGCCCCGAGTCCTATGGCTAAAGCCATTAACCGTTTGGCTTTGCGACTAAGTGCCCCATCCTTATACACTTCATCGAATACAGCGGTTTCGGCCACCCACAAACCAGGCAGTGTTTGTCCAAACTTAGCCAGCAGTCTCACGCGCTCCTCGTTAAGTTCTACTTGGCTTTCCATAATAGTAACCTCCTTATTTACTCTTTATTTGGAAAAACCTTTTAGCAGAAAACATCACTACTGTCAAATTTTGGGGATATTGAAAAAAGGGCTTAGATAATGTTAAATTTAGAGGCTGAAATCTAGATAGGAGGTTAGTTATGCCTAACGGAGAGACAGCTTTGGAGAAACTCGAATGGATGAAGAAAGAGGAAGCGAGGCTGAAGGGGATGGGGGGGGCAAAGAGAATAGAGGAACAACACGGGAGAGGCAAGTACACAGCAAGGGAGAGGGTTGAGAAACTCTACGATACGGGCACATTCTTTGAAATTGGCTTATGGTGCAAATCTGAATCCCTGGGGTACGATTTGTATAAAAGGGAGATACCAGCAGATGGTGTAATAGCGGGATATGGGAATGTTAATGGAAGACCTGTCTACGGTTTCTTTCAGGATTTTACGGTTATGGGTGGCACCCTTGGAAGGAGACATGCAGACAAGATGTGTAGAGTGATGGATGAAGCAGCGAAAGCTGGCTGTCCAGTATTGTATGTTGCTGATTCCGGTGGGGCTAGAATACAAGAAGGAATTGATTCGCTATCCGGCTATGGAGACATATTTTATAGGAATACCATATATTCAGGCATTGTTCCCCAACTCTGTGCCATCGTAGGACCTTGCGCTGGAGGAGCTGTTTATTCGCCAGCATTGATGGACTGTATATTCACCGTGGACAAGAGGACTCAAGCGTTCATTACTGGCCCAAGAGTAATAAAAGCGGTTTTGGGTGAGGAGGTTGAGGCAGAGGAGCTTGGCGGTGCCAGAGCCAATTGTGAGAAAAGCGGGAATGGAACCTTTTTCGCCAAAGATGAGGATGAATGCGTAGAGCAAATAAAAACCCTGCTTAGTTATTTACCCTCAAACAACAAAGGGAAACCACCGCATGTCGAAACGGGTGATTCCTCGGATAGAATTGAGCCAAAGTTGAGGGAGATAATGCCTGCTCGTCCTACAGCCCCCTATGATATGAAGCAAATACTTAGACTGGTGGTAGATAACGGAGTAATTTTCGAGTGGCAGGAGAGGTTTGCCAAAAACATTGTAACTTGTTTCGCCAGAATGGATGGGGATGCCATAGGCATAATAGCACAGCAGCCAATGCATCTCGCGGGTTCTCTTGATATAAACTGCTCTGATAAAGCCTCCAGGTTCATCAGGTTCTGTGATGCATTCAATATACCTATATTGAATTTTGTTGACGTCCCGGGATATTTACCCGGAACGCAGCAAGAGTGGGGTGGAATAATAAGGCATGGTGCCAA
>CAZQDF010000042.1:0-9377 GCA_964592065.1 uncultured Dehalococcoidales bacterium
TGGCAACTAACCCGGGCTGCGAGGGCACAGTTTCACACTTATTGACGTAGAACCATTTGAATCTGTTAATGCCCTAAAGCTGACAGAGATTGCCAGAGCTAAAGAAGCCTTTGGCACCGAAAGACGCTCTACTAAACGTCTCAGGAAATATCTTAGAGAGAAGGCAATGTATCAAACGCATGGCTTATGAGTATTGCAACATCAATAATCTTATGAGGGTTTTCACGCTTATTGATGAAGAGCCAGGAGGGAATCTTAGACTGACACTGAAGACCAGTTATATATACCCATAAGCTGACCAACCACCATCCACTGCTAAAGTCGCCCCGGTTATGTAATTGGCTTCATCAGATGCCAAGAATACGGCTGCATTTCCAATTTCCTCAGGCGTGCCCAATCTTCCAAGAGGAGTTCGCCTTTGAAGTGCTTCCAAATCGAGTTTGCCTTGCTTTATCAAAGCCCTAAGTAGATCAGTCATAACGTACCCCGGAGCTATGCAATTCACATTGATATTGTATTTAGCCCACTCTACTGCCAAGTCCTGGGTCAGATTTATTACTGCCGCTTTAGATGGGGCATATGCAGTACGCATGGGAAAACCACTCATGCCAAACATCGAAGCGATATTGATGATTTTTCCCACCTTGTAAGCCACCATCCACTTCCCTGCTTGCCGGCAACAGAGATAAGTACCGCGCAAATTAATATTCATTGTCCTATCCCACTTCTCCACAGATTGTTCTACAGTAGGTACGACCTCTAGATTAACGCCGGCATTGTTGACCAGGATATGTATGCCGCCAAGTTCGCTGATTACCCTATTTACCATCCCTTCAACCTGGTCTACTTCAGCCACATCAGCCTCTATGGCGATAGCTCTTCGCCCGAGCTGCCTTACTATTTCAGTTGTTCCTTCGGCAGATGATAGATGGGCAGCATTTACAGCTATATCAGCGCCTTCTTTGGCAAATGCCAAAGCTATTGCTTGGCCAATACCCTTCCCTGCTCCGGTAACCAGAGCAACTCTACCACTTAGTTTCATTCCTCCTCCTTCACTCATAAATAGCCTTATTAGCCTGAACCTCTTTTATGAAATCCTCCACCGCTTGATCAAGAGAGTAGTGGGGAGACCAACCCCAATCCTCTCTAGCTAGAGCATCATCTAACCTCTTTGAAATGACAGCATATTGGGTTTCTATAATTCTAAGCATTGCTTGGTCTGGTTTAAAGTCTATCTGTGCCTCGGGTATATAATTTTTTACACTATCGGCTAAATCTTGTGCTGTAGCTGAAAACCCGCATAGGTTATACACACGCCTCGTTAGCCTTTCATCATCAGCTCTGTTTAAATCTAGCAAGCTTTGCGCTGCATCTTTAAGATATAGAAACCCTGCGCTGGTGGATTTATCAACATAGATAGTGTAGGGTCGCCCCATGGCAGCTTCTTCAATAAGCAAGGAGGTAAAAGCGGTCCAACCAACACCGAGTACCCGTCCCGGGCCCAGTATCACTGGGAATCTAACCGCACGAAAGTTGACCCCAAACCTGCTATGGTAGTATTCACCAAGGCGTTCACTACATACTTTTGTTACGCCATACATGTTGGGAGGTCGTTGCGGGAAATCATTGGGTATCACTTGAGGAAGATCGAAACCGAATGTACTTAGGCTGCTCGCATAGATAACACTATCCACACCAAGTAGCCGAGCTGCCTCCAATATGTTAAAACTGCCAGTAATATTTACGGCAAAAGCTGCTGCGGGACTTTGCTCGGTGGTGGGTGGCAATAGAGATCCAAGATGGTATATACAGCCAATATCATTATCCTTCACCGCATCAATCACCTGCACCCAGTTGGTCAAGTCACCATGGATAATGTTTACTCTATCCCTGGTGTCTTTAGGAAGCCTTGATTCAGAAGCAATATCAAACAACACTACCTCTTTACCTTCACTCAGCAAGAGCTTGGCTAAACAACGCCCGATAAGGCCGAAGCCCCCGGTTATCAAGTTCCTTCCCATTTTACTAGCCCCCTAAGCTTATCCCTTGGTAGCAGAGTTTCCCGTATTACAGTTTCAGCCGCTCATCTAGCAGCTTTATCTGGCACTTCCGTGCATATATATAGTATATGCTCCAGCATTGTCAAACTTGGTGAATTCATCTTAGTCAGGCATATAGTAATAGCGTCCCCCACAATCTTCATATACTCGTAAAACCGGTTTATATGCCTTCTCAGCTAGCATTTCCGCATCCTTTTGCTTTACTTGTTGCCGCTATAGAACAAGGCCTGTGGTGTACATCTCCATGACCTCTCGATAGCGGGAGAACATTTCCAACTTGGTGGGCTTGCCCGAGGCTACAGCCGTAATCTCTTTAAGCAATCGTTCGCCTACCTCAGGGACGGATTCCTGTCCCTGGATTATAGTGCCCGCATAGATATCGAAATACTCCATCTCACTGCTATCTTTAGGGCTGCTCAAGAGCTTTATCACTGGCAGTATGGGTAGGCCACCACAACTGGCAGCGGTGGCACTGCGGAATCGTGCAGGCAGGCCACCACCGAAGTTGAGGCTCATTATTTGAGCTCCAGCCGCCGCTAGTCCTAAGAATATCTGCGGAGTGTTGGCTGAGCCATCCATGAAAAAGAGCCCTTTCCCCTGAAGTCTCTCACCCCATTCCAGGACGCCCCGGATTGGAGTAGTACCACTCTTGGCAATGGCGCCCAAGGATTTCTCCTCCAGTGTGGTCAGACCTCCTAGGATATTCCCTGGCACGGGCTCCGAGCCCCGGATATCTACACCAGAGTCCTTCATCCTTTGCTCCATCCGGGTTGCTACTTCGTAAATGCGTTGGGCTGTCCTTTCATCGGCAGCCCGTTTGGCCAGAATATGCTCAGCCCCGATGATCTCTGCCGTCTCGGAGAAGACGACACTTCCACCCTGAGCGATGATGGCATCCGCTGCCCAGCCGACGGTAGGGTTACAGGCTACGGCTGAGGCAGGAGTTGAGGCAGTGCATTTTGTACCAAAAATTAGGTGGCTAAGGTCAAAGGGCTGTCTGTTCAAGAGGGAGGCATCTGCCAGCATCTGTTTAGCAACCCTAATTCCTTTGTCCAGAGCTGCCTGATAGTTGCCCTCCCTCTCTATGGTTAGCAGCTCTAATGGCTTGTTGGACTTGGCAATGCCTTCGGCAATATCCTGAGGGGGCAGTCCATCACAACCAATACCCACTACTACGGCAGCGGCCACATTGGGGTTTGTGCCTAACCCTATAAGGATTCGCAAAGCCATCTCGTTGTCAGGTTTGAGGTGAATGCATGGCTGGTTGTGGAGCAGAGCCACTACACCCATACCAACCTCGTCGGCAATCCTGGCTGCCAGCTCATTAGCGCATCTCCCGGCTGGAATCACCGCTACATAATTACGCACACCTACGGAGCCATCTGGTCGAAGATAGCCGTAAAAACTCATTTGCTCACCTCCTTTATAATTTCCAATATTCGTGACTCAGCTTACAGACCTTTTCGCCCGGTGCCCTCGTGGCCTTCGTTTCTTCTATTTCTATACGACCTCACTCCTCACTCATAAATAGCCTTATTAGCTCGAACCTCTTCTATGAAATTCTCCACAGCTTGGTCAATGGAGTAACGGGGAGACCAGTCCCAGTCTTCTCGAGCCAAGGTGTCATCCAGCCTCTCAGGCAGGTTTTCCACGGCTCTAACCATCGCTTGGTCTGGTCTAAAGTCTATCTGTGCCTCCGGTATATATCTTTTCACCCTGTCAACTAGTTCCTGTGCTGTAATTGTAAACCCGTATAAATTATATACTCGTCTGGTTAACTTTCCTTCCTCAGCTTTCTTTAAGTCAACCAGGCTTCGTGCTGCATCTTTCACATATAAAATAGCTATCTTGGTTGATTTATCAACGTAGATGGTGTAGGGTCGCCCCATAGCAGCTTCTTGAATAGCCAGGTAAGTATAGGCGCTCTGAGCACTGCCGAAGCGCCCCAGACCGATCAATGGGGGAAATCTAACTCCACGGAAGTTGACCCCAAATCTGCTATGGTAGTACTCGCCAAGACGCTCACCACATACTTTAGTCACACCGTACATGCTGGGTGGTCTTTGTGGGGCATCGTTAGGTACTACTCGAGGAACGTCTACACCGAACGTAGCTAAAGTGCTTAGATAGATAACGCTATCTACACCAAATAGCCGAGCTGCCTCCAATACGTTAAAAGTGCCGGTAACATTTACGGCATAGGCTGCTGCAGGGCACTGCTCGCTGATAGGCGGCAACGCGGCTCCTGCATGGAATATGCAACTGATACTGTTATCCTTCACAGCATCAAGCACCTGCACCCAGTTGCTCAAGTCACCACGAACAACGCTTACCCTATCCCTGATGTCTTTAGTAAGCTTTGATTCAGAGGCCACATCAAATAGCACTACCTCCTCACCCTCGTCCAGCAAGAGCTTGGCTAAGTGATACCCAATAAAGCCAAGCCCCCCGGTTATCAAGTTCCTTCCCATTTTCTAGCCTCCCATTATTATTTAAGCCCCAGAAGTACCTCGATCCTGGGGTCACGTCTCCATACCGAGAAATTATAGAATCCCAGTTGCTCGCCCAGAGTCACTTTACCCGATGCTACCGCTACCACCTCATCGAATATCCTCTTCCCCACACTCTCTATAGATTCCTTGCTTTCCATTATAGTGCTGGCATTTACATCTATGTCTTCACTCATTTTGGACCAGGTATCTGGGTTTCCAGTTACCTTTATCATGGGGCAGACAGCATGTCCGAAGACACCACCCCGTCCAGTGGCGAAAACAACAATATGCACACCGGCTGCTGCCATGGAGCTCATCGCCATGGGTTCCATATGAGTACCATCCTGTAAATAGAATCCCCCTCCGGGTGGTACAGTTTCGAGGTAGTCCTCCTGGTTCTTGAGGACTCCCTTGATGGCTCTGTGGCCACCCTTATGCACAGCACCCAGTGATTTTTCTTCGAGGGTTGTAAGTCCACCCTCGACATTCCCGCGGCACATGAAATCCATCTCAGCGCCTGGCACTGTCCACCGCTTCTCCTCGTTACCGACCCACTTCAGGATTTGCTGCTTAACTCTCTCATTCACGGCACGAGCAGCCAGCGGCTCCTCTGCGCCTATGGCCTCTATGGGCTCAATCATTACTACCGCAGCACCTGCATCCACTAGCATATCTGACATTGCGCCTATAGCCGTGTTGGAAGCAAGACCGCTTGTGGTATCAGAGCCGCCACACTTCACACCAACAACCAGTCTGCTGACATCAAACGGCTTTCTTCGTTGCTTCTTAGCTTGATCTACCATGCCTTTTACTATCTCCTGCCCACGGGAAATGGCCTTGCGCGTGCCCCCAATCTTTTGGATATTTACCACATCCACTGGTTTTCCCGCTTTGCTGATCTCCTCCACCAGAGGCTCAGGCTGCATTCCTTCACAGCCCATGGCTACTAGCAAGATTCCAGCTACATTGGGGTTCTTGGCTACCCCGACCAGCGTGGGCGCTATGTCCATGGCAATACACCCGTAGTGTTGAGTCACTGGTATTGCACCTTCTATGCCAGCGGCAATCATCCGTGCTGCCGGCTCGGAGCAATCTGCTACTGCCATTACCAGCACTGTGTTGCGTATGCCCACCAGGTCATTGGGCCTTTCAAAACCTTGAAATTCCATCAGCATTTCTCCCTTCCTGTTTATTTTTTATTTTGAATGGAGCATGTGCTCTGTTAAAGGAAGTCTGATACTCACAACATTGTGTATGTGTACATAATCACCTGCTGAGATATTCCTTGACGCTTTACCGATGGTTTCTCCATACTTTATTACTAGAGCATCCTTTGCTATATTTGCTAACGCAATCTTGTGCCCTAAGGGTATGGCATCCTTTATCGTTACTTGCTGTAGTACTTCCTGTGCTGATGAGACCACCTCGACCTTGTCTCCTACCACGAAGGCTACAAGGGCGGTAGCCACATTATCCTTTGGATCCATCATTATGGCTCTCTTCATATTGTTATATCCTTTCTGGATTTTCGTCTGCTGAGTATTTATTAAGCTACCTCTTCTTGCTGCTTCCCCTATAGACATTACCTCCCTTAGTTAATACCCCGATAAGAGCTTGCTACCTTTCATTTTTCACCAAAACCTATCAATACCTTTATGTTATCTCCAGGAAGAATAATACCTTAATCCACGGGCAAAGATGATATCTTGAGTCATCCTTAAGGTAGCACACCGGGAAGGGCCAGTACTCGATAAAGCCAATGCCCCCCCGGTTATCAAGTTCCTTCCCGTTTTACTTTACCAGGCTCTGAAGCTTATCTTCATCTAACAGATTTTCCTGTATTACGATTTCAGCTGCCCATCTAGCAGCTTTACCCACCACTTCCGTGCATAATGTAGTATGTGCTCCAGCATTATCAAACTTGGTGAATTCATCTTGGTCAGGCATGTAGTAGTAACGCCCCGCAATTTTCATATGAATGTCCCGACATATTGCGGTGCCATATTCGGCAATGAATTTGTCATGGAGCTTTCTCACCAGTTCATGAGTTTTGAATCGAATGCCTTCAGGGTCAGTGAAGTTATCTCTTTCTCTACCTAGCAGTGAACCCAGAAAGATAGCTCCTCCTATATAAGCTCCGCAACCAGTATCACACAACATTCCGGCTGATCCCGCAATACCAGTAATCGATTTAAAAACATCGTCATTCCTCATGTCAAAGGTGTCCTGAAGCGCAGCTAATAAAGACTGTCCACAACCTCTAAAGGTTTTTTCATATTCATAACCTAGCTTGTATGCCTTGTCAGCTAACATTTTTGCATCTTTTGCTTCCATCATTTAAATCTGGCCTCCTTTGCTTTATTTATATTTGTTAATCCCCTGCCCTCTATGTAGCTAATCCTCTTATTTAACTGATATTCCAGCAGTACATCCAACTTGGGATCACGTTGAAGATTTCCTGGGATAGGTACCGCTCAAAATAAGCTTGCATCTAAGCCCTCTTTTTTAGCCCAGTTCTATACAAGGCAGCTTCTGGCCAGGCTGACAGCCCGGATGGGGTTGTAGGGTATTTATAGATACCCTTGGTAAGGGCACCTCTAAGGCCTTCAATGAGCTGAGGTAGCTTGGCGTAGGGTAGCCCTGCCACCATCTCGTAATCATAGGCTTCTCCAAACTTCCTTTCTCCGATATCCGTGATGGCCAGCCGTAGTTCGTTATGCAAATATGGTGCGGCTATAGTTTCACGGCAAGAGCTGCCATGGCCATTGGTTATTAACTTTACTCTGTCGCCGCCAAGCCAGATAGTTCCGTAGACTAGTCTCAATATCTGGTCTGGGTCACCATAGACTAATACCACATCAGGCTCCACTGGCATCTTAGCTAGGGGTGCGGTGATAGCAGCGGAAAAGGTGCCACCTTTGATGGCATCTCCTTCCACCAATTTAGCGGTGGCTTTAGCATCTACTGCCCACATTCCTGCATTCCGTTCGCCTGTCTTAAAATCATCCTCCGGATCCCAGAAACCCAGGGCCGCGCCCCCAACTTGGCAGGCCCAGGCTTCTTTCTTGGTAATCAAAACTGGCTTATTGTAATACCGGGCGGTGCCTGTTGCCTGGCAAACCGCGTAAGGGTAAGGCAATGGCTCGATGTCCTTAGGTGCATCTTCAACCCGTTCAAGTAACTTGACACCCAGGGAGGGTGTTCTCAGCTTCAGCAATTGCTCCATCTCTTCGCCTAATTCTGCCCATTTCTCCATAGTCTTACATCTCCTTTCTTTTAATCTCGTGGTATTCACTCAGCATCTTCATATCCTCTATTTCTGCTTTTTTACCTGCCCCCTTTTTGTATGTATTTCTTAGCTTAGACGGCTAGCGAACTCTGCTACTCTTTTCCCCAATGCTCTGCTATTTGAGAGTGAATTCTCACTTACTGAGCCAAAGGAGATGCCACCATAGTAAGAGTCAGAGCTTGTTGAGTTACCCATAATAACCATTCCGTGTATCATAAGTGCGTGTATAATAGAAAGGACTGTGGTCTCATTGCCTCCAGCGGGGTAGAGCGAAGAGGCGAAAGCTGCACCCACCTTCCCATCAAGCTGCCCCCAGATTCCCAAAGACTTGACTATCAGCCTTTTCATTCCCTCAGACATACCACCAAAGTGAGTGGGTGAGCCCAGGATTAGAGCATCAGCCCTAGCCATCTCCTCGAGTTGTACCTCATCAACTGCCTTGGTTGCAATCTCAGCGCCAGCCTCCTTAGCCCCCTCAGCAACCGCTTCAGCCATCCGTTTGGTGTGACCCGTCTTTGAATCATAAATAACTAACACTCTGGACATTTTATTCACCTCTGCTGCAGAATATGGCCTGTCTAGGCCTTCGCTTCTCGAGTAATTTCCCGAAACTCATCCTCGGTCAGCAATCGCTTAAGATCATATGACCTTTGTTTAACTTGGCGCAGAACCGCCTCAATTTCCACATCAGTAAGCTTGATGCCCAGTTTGTCCGCCCACATGGCGACAGAATCCAGCCCGCTCTTCTTGCCCATCACTACGTTAGTCGCTTTATGGCCTACGAATTGAGGAAGAATAGGGCTTATCTCTGTCGGGTTCTGCTTATAGTTATTCTTATACCAGTTAGCGACTATTCCAGATTCTATATCGTTAACCGTATCTCCTACAAAGGGCCGATTGGCAGGCACGCCAGAAATCTCCCCCACCAGCTTAGAAAGTTCGGTTAGCTTACCATACTTGATGCCCGTATCTATCCCATACAAGATTAAGAGTGCCATTACTGTCTCCTCCATGGGGCAATTACCAGGTCCCTCACCGATGCCGGTAACTGTAGAGTGAATCACCTCACCGCCAGCGAGTACAGACATTATCGTGTTAGCCGCAGCCATGCCAAAGGTATTATGGAAATGGACCTCCAGAGGCTTATTTATCCTCTGCTTGACAGTTTTTGTATAGTAGGAAGCACCTTGCGGCGAGAGTACGCCGAAGGTATCCACCAAGGTCAGTGCATCCATATGGCCCTCTTTGGCAACCCTCTCAATAAGGTTTAAATACCAGTTCATA
This sequence comes from uncultured Dehalococcoidales bacterium, assembly GCA_964592065.1. GTDB lineage: Bacteria > Chloroflexota > Dehalococcoidia > GIF9 > AB-539-J10 > JAFGBN01. The sequence goes on from CAZQDF010000042.1 coordinate 9,126, forward strand.
TCTGATCTAGTGGCATCAATAGTAAAGAAAACCGTATATAGCCCCTGTTCCTTAGCGAATTGAGTTGCCTTTATGGGGAGGTCTATAGCCTTCTCCAGGGGCCACTGATATGAGTGCTGAATCAGATGTTCGGCGCCAGGAATCTCTATGACAATGCCGTCTACTCCACAATCCACTGCTCTTTTTACATCATCCACCATACAGCGGCAGAAACAGAATATCTCAGGGCCCAAGTCGCGTTTCACTATCTCT
>CAZQDF010000043.1:0-9255 GCA_964592065.1 uncultured Dehalococcoidales bacterium
TTAATCCAATTAACCGATGTTGATAAGATTGAACCGAGAGCACAATCATGATGAACAGGTATGCCCTATTTTTGGGTTGCACTACCCCTACAAGGGTCCCCCAATACGAATTATCCGCAAGATGGATTTGTAAACGTCTTGGGATTGAGCTAGTTGACATTGAAGATTTCGTTTGCTGTGGGGCCAATCAGATAAACATAAGCATAGAAGCTGGCCTTTTATTATCAGCAATGAATCTAGCCTATGCTGAAGCCCAGGATTTGGATATTGTCACCCTGTGCGCTGCCTGTTTCGGTGTGCTGGCAGAAGCAGCGGAGAAATTAAAGAACGAAGAGGTAAGGGAAGGGGTGAATAGGAAACTATCAAAAATAGGTTTAGAATATCATGGGAAGACCAAGGTAAAACATATCTCAAGGGTTATCTATGAAGATGTGGGTTTGGACGGGATAAGGAAAGCAGCAAAAAGAGACCTATCGAAACTTCGAGCAGCGCCTCATTATGGTTGTCACTATCTAAAACCACGGTCTGTCTCTGAGGGATTTGACGAACCTGATAACCCCAAAACTCTCCACCAACTAATCTCTGCTACTGGTGCCAAGCCTATTGAATATGAGACTCTCGATTACTGCTGTGGAGGAAAAGCCTTCCCCGTTTCTGAGGATTTGGCTCATTCCTTGGTAGCCAAAAAGCTTGATAATCTACGAGATAGAGAGGTGGATTGTATGGTTCTTCAATGCCAGACCTGTTACCTTATGTACGGAGCCCAACAAGAAAAGGTATCTAAAAAGTTTAATAAGCAATATAGCATTCCCGTTCTTCTCTATCCTCAGCTCCTTGGCCTTGCCATGGGCGCAGATCCAGTAGCTCACCTTGGCCTTAACCTAAATATGCCTTTAGTTGACCGGCTGCTGGATAAAATTGGGTAGATTTACAAAAAGGTTTTGAAATGGAGGCAGAATTGGAAAATAAAAAAGTGGGAGCTGTGCTGGTTGTTGGTGGAGGGGTTGGGGGGATTCAGGCATCGCTGGACCTGGCCGAATCAGGATATAAGGTCTATTTGATAGAAGATTCGCCAGCTATCGGCGGCGTAATGGCTCAGCTGGATAAGACGCTCCCTACCAATGATTGCTCCATGTGTATTCTCTCTCCTAAACTTGTTGAATGTGGTAGGCATCTTAATATCCAGACCCTAAGCTATTCGGAGGTTGCAGAGGTTCAAGGCGCGCCGGGTAATTTTAAGGCCTTGATTAGAAAGCGAGCAAGGTATGTTGATGCTGAGAAGTGCACCGGCTGTGGTGAATGCGCCGAGGCTTGCCCGGTAGAGGTGGAAAGCGAATTCGATGAAGGCTTAGGTGAAAGAAAAGCGATATATAGACCATATGCTCAAGCCTTCCCCAATATTTTCACCATTGACAAGAAAGACAGGGCTCCTTGCGTTCATGCTTGCCCGGCAAGCGTAAATGCACAGGGCTATATCGCCCTAATTAGGCAAGGGAAATTTCAAGAGGCCTACGATTTGGTTAAGGAAGAACTCCCCTTCCCAGGCATTTTAGGGCGGATTTGTCCCCATCCTTGTGAGACAGAATGCAGGAGAGCCTCTCTAGACGAGCCTTTAGCCATTGCTGACCTTAAGAGGTTTGTCGCCGATAAAGTCGAAGGGAAACCTGCTTTGCCCCAGGTAAAGGGTAAGAAAGAGGAAAAGGTAGCGATTATTGGCTCAGGCCCGGCAGGTCTTACTGCTGCCTATTATCTGGCAAAGGAAGGGTACCAGGTTACGATTTTCGAAGCCTTGCCCGTCTTGGGTGGAATGCTACATGTTGGCATCCCGGAGTACCGCTTGCCGAAAAAAATGTTGGAGGATGAGATTCAAGATGTAAAACGACTAGGGGTGGAGATTAAGGCAAATACTCCCATAGGCAAAGGTTTGAGCTTGGATGAGCTTTTTCGGCAGGGATATAAAGCCATATTCATTAGTATTGGTGCCCATCAGAGCCAGAAACTTCGAATTCCAGGTGAGGATTCTGAAGGAGTGGTTCATGGGGTTGACTTCCTGAGGGACTTGAACTTAAGGAAGGAAGGTAAAGTCGGTGAGAGGGTCGCAGTGATTGGGGGTGGCAATGTAGCCATAGATGCTTCCAGAGCTACACTTCGACTCGGCGCTCAGGAAGTTACTATCCTTTATCGAAGGTCGAGAGCAGAGATGCCAGCGAGTGAAGAGGAAATTGAAGAGGCTTTGACTGAGGGAGTTAGGATTGAATATCTTACCGCGCCTACTGAAGTCGTCTCTAAAAATGGCAAGGTGACTGAGGTGAAGTGCATCCGTATGCAGCTTGCCGAACCAGATGCTTCTGGCCGAAGACGACCCGTCCCCATCCCAGGATCAGAATTCACCATAGACACGGATATGATTATACCTGCTATAGGCCAGACTCCTGACCTCTCCTTCCTGAGAGACAGCGGGATAGAAACGACAAAACAAGGCACGATTGCTGCTGATGCATTGACCCTTGCTACAAATCGGGCCGGGGTTTTTGCTGGAGGCGATGCCCAAACAGGGCCCGGGATAGCAATTGAGGCAGTAGCAGCAGGCAAGCGCGCCACAGAGTCAATAAGAAGATATCTTAACGGTGAAGACCTCAGGCAAGGAAGAGTTTTGGAAAGAGAAAAACCTGTAAATCTGAGGGATATCCTCCCAACCGAAGAGAAAAAACCACGAGAAAGAATGTCTGCTATAAGTTGGGAGAAAAGACGTGACACCTTTGAAGAAGTTAAATTGGGATTTACCGAGGAAGAAGCGGTAAAAGAGGCATCGAGATGCCTAAACTGTGGCGTTTGTTCCGAATGTCTTCAATGTGTTGCTGCTTGCAAAGCTGAAGCTATAAATCATGAGATGAGAGAAGAGATGGAGGAAATTGAGGTGGGTTCCGTCATCTTGGCTCCCGGGCTTGACGAATTCGACCCCAGCTCTCTCTGTAGATATGGCTATGAGAAATACCCCAACGTAGTAACCAGTATTGAATTCGAGAGGATTTTGAACGCTTCAGGGCCATACAAGGGGAAGGTTTTAAGGCCCTCAGATAGAAAGCTGCCTCATAAGGTCGCCTGGATTCAGTGTGTTGGCTCCAGAGATGAAAGCATAGGCGCTGGATATTGCTCTTCAGTTTGTTGCACCTATGCTATAAAGCAAGCCATTATAGCTAAAGAACACGCTGGAGCTGATTTGGACACTGCTATCTTCTTCATGGATATGAGACTTCAGGGCAAGGGATATGAGGAATACTATAATCGAGCTAAAGAGGAGCACAAGGTAAGGTTTATAAGGTCGAGAGTTTATGAAATTCAAGAAGTTGATGGCGCTGGGAATTTATCCCTCAGGTTTGCCGAGGAGAATGGAACGCTACATAACGAGGAATTCGACCTAGTAGTGCTCTCGGTGGGATTCCGGCCCTCTAAGAAAGGTATGGATTTAGCCAGAAGACTCGGTATTGAGCTCAATAAATATGGATTTTGCCAAACCAATGAATTTACGCCAACGGAGACTTCGCAGCCAGGGATATTTGTCTGCGGCGTCTTCCAGAGTCCCAAAGATATACCAGAGACGGTGATGCAGGGGAGCGCCGCAGCGGCCAATTCCTCAGCTTTACTTTCTCCAACACGTCATAGCTTAGTTAGAGCAAAAGAATATCCACCGGAAAAAGATGTGACAGGGGAACCTCCTAGAATTGGTGTCTTTGTTTGCCACTGTGGAATAAATATTGGTGGCTATGCAGATGTCCCTCAAGTAGTTGAGTATGCCAAAACCCTCCCAAATATTGCTTACGCAGAGGATAATCTTTATACCTGCTCCCAGGACACTCAAGCAAGAATAAAGGCGATGATAGAGGAACATAAGCTTAACCGAGTAATAGTCGCTTCTTGTACCCCAAGGACACATGAGCCCTTATTTCAGGAAACGATAAAGGAAGCTGGGCTAAACCGTTACTTGTTTGAAATGGCTAATATCCGCGACCAATGTAGTTGGGTTCATATGCATGAGCCGGAAAAAGCAACTCAAAAGGCTAAAAATTTGGTCCGGATGGCAGTAGCCCGTGCTGCCTTGCTTGAGCCGCTGCATAAGGTAAACTTGGGGCTTAGCCATGATGCCTTGGTCATCGGTGGGGGGATAGGGGGAATGGCCGCAGCGCTTAACCTAGCTGAGCAAGGTTTTAAGACATACCTCGTGGAGAGAGAGAAGGAGCTTGGGGGCTGGGCGAGGAAAATTTATATCCCCCTTAATGGGGAAAAACCCCAGGACTTTCTACATCGCTTGATAGAGAACACCATGGCAAATCCACTCATCGAAGTTCTTAGCGACATGACTGTGGTTAAGACAGAAGGGTTTGTGGGCAACTTTAAGACAACCCTAGCTAGCGAAAACGGGCAAAAACAGCGGTTAATTGAACATGGTGCAATTATTGTGGCTACAGGAGCAAAGGAATATCGGGGAAACGAATTTCTCCTGGGGCAGGATAAACGAGTTATGACTTTAAGCGACCTGGAAGAAAAACTTACTTATGAGCCTGAGGAAGTAACTCAAGTTAAAGATATAGCTATGATCTTGTGTGTCAGACCTACAGGGGAGAATCACAACTATTGCAGTCGAGTATGTTGTACTGCGGCTATCAAAAACGCTCTCAAAATAAAAGAACTAAATCCCGAGGCCAACATCTACATACTCTACAAGGATATCCGAACTTATGGATTTAAAGAGGAACTTTATACTAAAGCAAGAAAGGCAGGCATTCTATTTATTCGCTATACAGATGAAAGGCCTCCTCAAGTCCAGCCCGCCAATGGCAAACTGGAGATTGATATTTTTGACCCTATTCTGGATGAGGGACTGATTCTTTCCCCTGGTTTATTAGTGTTAGCTACCGCCATGATTCCTTCCGAGTACAATGAGGAGTTAAGTCGTATATTGAAAGTGCCCCTCACAAAAGAAGGCTTTTTCCACGAGGCACATGTGAAGCTTGCCCCGGTTGATTTTGCTTCAGAGGGAATATTCATGTGTGGCACTGCCCATTCCCCTAAATTTATTGATGAGGCTATAATCCAGGCACAGGCGGCAGCCGGACGAGCCACCACTATTTTAGCTAAGGAGAGACTTGAAGTTGGTGGGGCTGTTTGCCAGATTGATCCCGATAAGTGCATAGCTTGCCTTAATTGTGTGCGCGTCTGTCCCTATGCTGTACCCTATATTAATACGAAAGGAGTAGCGGAGATAGAGGTGGCCAAATGCCGAGGCTGTGGCATTTGTGCTGCAGAGTGCCCCAGAAAGGCAATAAAGCTTTTCCATTATAAAGAAGAACAGATGGAAGCGAAAATCGAAGCTTTGTTAGCAGGGGTTGGCTAATGGAACGTGAAATGATACCCCAAAATCAATTCGAACCAGTAATTGTTGCCTTTTGTTGCCATTACTGTGCTTATGCTGCCGCCGACCTTGCTGGGGTTATGCGATTACAATATCCAACCAATATCAGGATTATCAAACTGCCCTGCTCAGGCACGATTGATGTTTTACACATCCTGAAAGCCTTTGAGCTAGGAGCTGATGGTGTATACGTTGCTGGCTGTCTTGAAGGCGGCTGTCATTTTATTGAGGGAAATATTCGTGCCAAAAGGAGAGTGGAAGATGCCAAAGCTATCTTGGATGCGATTGGTTTAGGAAGTGAACGGCTTGAGATGTTCTTTATGTCCTCTTCTGAGGGCGTCCGCTTTGCTGAAGTGGCTAAGGAAATGACCGAGAAGATAAAGGAATTGGGGCCAAGCCCAGTAAGGAGGTAAAGGGTTCAATATGATTGTAGCAGAACAAAAACCGCTGGAAGAAATAAGAAAAATGGTTGAACCGTATGATCGCGTTTTGATATTGGGCTGTGGCACCTGCGTTGCTGTCTGCTTTGCTGGTGGGGATAAAGAGGTAGGAGTTCTTGCCGCTTCTTTACGCTTGGCTGATAAGATATCTGGTAGAGAACAGCTATTTAGCGAACATACTGTGGAGCGCCAGTGCGAATGGGAATTCCTCGATGGAATCGAAGAGAAGGTGAAAAATGTCGATGCAATCCTTTCATTAGGTTGCGGTGTCGGGGTTCAAGCTGTTAGTGAGCAGTTCCCTGATATTCCTGTTCTCCCTGGACTCAATACTTTATTTATGGGAATGCCCGTGGAAGAGGGCATATGGGCTGAACGCTGTGCTGGCTGTGGAAATTGCATTCTAGACAAGACTGGCGGAATCTGTCCTATTGCAAGATGCCCTAAAGGATTGGTTAATGGCCCTTGTGGTGGCTATCGTGATGGCAAATGCGAAGTTGACCCCACGCGAGATTGCGCTTGGGTTCTGATTTATGAGCGATTAAAGAAAATGAGGCGCTTGGATGAGCTCTATGCTCTTCAACCGTTGAAGGATTATTTTAAAATGGGTCATCCCCGCAGCATTACACTATAAATGGAAAGTCGAAATTCATCATTGCCTAACATTCGAGAGCAGGGTTATGAGCTTGCTTCCAAGCTTGCCCGCCAGCAACTGGCAAGTATGGGTGTAGAAGAGCTATGCCGCAAAGCTGGGACCCAGTGCGCGGATTCCAACAAAATAATCATAGAGCATCTAAATCGGCCATATCTTGTGACTCTCCCCGATGGCGAAATTTCCTTATTAGATACTGAAGAACAGGTTCCACTACGGGACAAGATCCTGATACTTCACTATTTAACTTTAGCCAAAGGCAGCCCTGCTACCAACAAATTGATCATCTTCAAGCAGCTGCCGGGATGTGCTAGCTACTATGCAGTATTTTACCAATGGGCTATAAAGCCACTTTTAGACCATTTTGGCAAGGAGCCTGAGCTACTGATAGATGCTGGAGCAAAGCTAGGGGGGCATAAAGCGAGTTATGGTGACATATCTATAACTATTAACGCCTTCCCTAGAGTGCCTGTAACTATAGCCCTATGGCGAGGGGATGACGAGTTTGCGCCTAGAGGGAGCATGATGTTTGATAGCACCATCTCCCATTACCTCCCCACTGAGGATATAAGGAACCTTTGTGCCAGTATCACCCGGAGGCTAATTAAGAACTTAGGCTGATTCCAAAACAACTGGATTCTGTGGTAACTACTGTTGATAAAATGCAACCGACAGAGAATGGTGTTTCTCTGCTTGATTATAGCTAACAACATTCGCCGGGTGATATAATATATTAAACTTCTAATGGCAAGAATAAAGGCAGGGATAATAAATGTTACAGGATATATTGGTGCTGAATTAGCTCGGTTACTTGGCCAACATCCTCAAGTGGAGCTTGTCACCGTTACTGGGCGGAGTGCTGCAGGTCAGAAATTAAGCGATGTCTTCCCCCATTTTGCCGGAACTAATTACGTAATAAAAACCGAGCTTGATAGCGATATCGACATCGCGTTCTCAGCAATGCCTCATAAAACTAGTATAGATGTAATACCGCCGTTACTAAAACAAGACATTAGGGTTATTGATGTCAGTGCTGATTTCAGGTTGAAGGATGCTAGCGAATATCCCAGGTGGTATGGATTTACTCATCCATCACCTGAATTGCTAAAGGACGCAGTTTACGGCTTGCCTGAGCTACATCGAGATGAAATTGCCGCGGCTTCTTTGCTAGCGAACCCAGGTTGTTACAGCACCGGTGCCATCTTAGCCTTGGCCCCGGTAGTTAAGGAAGGACTTATTTATCCTGAGATAATAGTGGACAGCAAGTCAGGTGTATCGGGCGCTGGTAGAACTCTGAGCTTTACTACTCATTATTCTGAAGCCAATGAGAATACGTGCGCTTATTCTCTTGAAGGGCATAGACACCTGCCTGAAATGGAGCAGGAGTTAGGGACGCTGAACCCTGGACTTTCTCCTTCGATAACCTTTGTGCCTCACTTAGTGCCAATGACCAGAGGTATATTAAGCACCTGCTACGCTAGATTAAAAGGTGATAAGTTATCTAAAGGCGCCAAAGCTAAAGAAGAGCTAAACTTGCTATATCATGAATTTTATAAGGATGCAGCTTTTGTCCGAGTAACAAATAAGCTTCCCCAAACTAAGCATGCTTGGGGAAATAATTTTTGTTTTATCTACCCAACTATTGATTTGAGGACGGATAGGCTTATAGTTATTAGCTCCCTTGACAATCTTGTCAAGGGAGGTGCAGGACAAGCAGTACAAAATATGAACGTGATGTTTAATTTGCCTGAGGTCACTGGCCTTGAAGCTTTAGCTATCTACCCTTAAAATATTCGGCATTGCCCCCATCGTCTAGGGGACCAGGACGTCAGCCTTTCAAGCTGAAGACAGGGATTCGAATTCCCTTGGGGGCACTTTTTAAGCCCGCAGGGGCTCCAGAAGCTATCGAAGTAGTTATTCCTTTTCTCCTTTTGTGAGCCTCACTCACAAATTTTGTCCGTGAATTTCATGGAATACCGGCTTGGGAAATTCCTTCCTAGGTGTTGCCGTTGGTTCTTCATCAAGGTAGCCCAAGGGGATTATTTCGACTACTGCCACTCCTTTTGATACATTTAGAATCGGGGCAACTTCTTGGGCATTGAAAGCACCAACATGTATAACCTCCAGACTGGGGAAATGAGCGGCTAGAACAATAGTTACTTCCCTTTTATCTTATTTTTCCCAAGCACCCTCACCGACAAGAGGCACAAAATAGCAACCACCCAGCTTCTCCACCTTATTAGCTTTTCTGTGCCTGGTAATTTTGACTAATTCCTGTTGCCAGCGAGAACCCACGGGGATTACCATCCGGCCTTCCCAGTCTAGCTGCTCTAATAGAACTTGGGGAATGGAAGGCGCACCAGCAGAAACTATAATAGCGTCATAAGGTGCTTTGTCTGCCCAGCCCAAAGTTTTACCAGCAATGTGTACCTCAATGTTAGAATAGCCGAGTTCTGCTAAGATTCGCCTGGCTGATTCTGTCAGCTCGGGTATGCATTCCACAGTGACAACCCACTTAGCTAACTCAGCTAATATAGCAGCTTCGTAGCCGCTTCCAGTGCCCAACTCGAGGACCTTTTCACTGTCCTTGAGTTTCAGAGCTTGTACCATCATAGCTACAATTAAGGGTTGGGAAATAGTTTGCTCGAAGCCGATGCCTAACGGTCTATTTTCATAAGCAGCATAATAGTGTTCCCGAGGTACAAAGGCTTCACGTGGAACACGCTTCATAGCTTCAATCACACGTTTATCCTCTA